>JAPPJA010000469.1 GCA_028874675.1 Chloroflexota bacterium | reverse complement strand
ATACAATAAAATAACAATCCAAAAACCAGTTTCACCCCTCTCCCTGAGGGAGTGGGGCCGGCGTGAGGGCCTCATCCCATCCCCACCCTTCGTGCCCCTTCGTGCCCCTTCGTGGATAAACTACTCAACTGGAGCATAACCATGTACACCCTGTCCCAGGTCCACAGCCAGGTTAACTCCCTCAAGCGCTAGTTCGCCACCGAACTCCAGGTCTTCAAGGTCTTCCCCTTCGCCGAGAAATTCTCCCTCGACTGGACCTGCATGGTCGCCGACCACCTCCCTCTACCCGACAGCGGCGACTTCATCCGCCACCTGGCCTCATCGGGCTTCCGCTTCCACACCTACACCAACCTCTACCTGTACCTGGAACGCTGCCGCCAGCGCGGCGACATCCCCGACGCCCTGGGCATCCTCGCCAGCCTCTTCCCCGAACTCCCCAGGGACCGCCTGGCCGACATCCTCCCCTGGGACCAGCCACCCAGGGAATACCCCGGCTGGTTCGCCGCCAGGTTCCATCAGATCGTCCAAGGCTCCCTCCTGGTCTTCCACTCCATGCGCCGCTTCACCGCGCCCATACCCCGCAATCCCCAGGCCCAGGGCCATCCCGCCGCACCCAACTTGCCCGACCTGTCCGACCAGGGCCACCCTGCCGCGCCCAACTTGTCCGACCCCGGTAACAACCGGGCATCCCGCCGCCGCCACGAACGCCAGGCCAGAAAGCGGGCCCCGGCCCAGGGCTGGCAGCCAGAAGCCATGTCCCCCTGAACGCAATCATGTCGCCCTGAGCCTGCCGAAGGGCCTCAACTCCCGGCAGGTAACCGCGGTTCGGCTCCCAATGCCCGACTGGCAGGTACGGACTCATACACTCCGGTTTCGAGCGGGGAACCGCTCAAAAGTCCCTTCCCCTGGATGTTGGGAGCTTGAGATTGGGGGTCAACTCCCGCTTACTGCACCGCTCACCCACCCCGCCCACCAAATACGAAACAGCGGAAAATGAGCGCAAATGAGGCCAAAACAGAATTTTGTACCCCCTCGGGAGTGGGTCAGGGGAGTGCACGCAACCCCGCAATAGTCTTCCACTACCCGCAGAGAGTATAATTTGTGCCAGTTACTACCATCGTAAACCGAAGTCCTCGTAAACCGAAGACCTCGTAAACCGAAGACCTCGTAAACCGAAGACCTGACCGAAAACTATGAAAAGGCGGTGAGCGTTATGGGAAAAGACTACAGCATCTGCGTGGGCGCCGTGGGATTCGGGGGCGGCGTGTGGCACAGTCCCGACACCGGCGAGACCTGGAACCGCATTCGCGACCCCTTTGTCCTGGGCGCCCAGGTCAGGGCCCTGGTGCCCTATCCCGATGACCCCAACCGCATATTGTGTGGCTCCGACCAGGGCATCTTCCGCAGCGAGGACAAGGGCGCCACCTGGGTCAAGCTGTGGTCGCCTATGGAGGGCGTGCCCATCTGGAATATCGCCATCGACCCCGTGGATACCGCCACCATCTACGTAGGCATCAAGCCTGCCGCCCTTTTCCGCTCCCGGGACGACGGCCGGAGCTGGACAAAACTGCCTGTGGAAATGGCCCAGTACTGCCACATTGGGCCGCCAATGGTTACCGCCCTGATGGTGGACCCCAGGGACCACAACACCGTATGGGCCGGCGTGGAAGTTGATGGCGTCTATCGCAGCCTGGATGGCGGCGATTCCTGGACCCACATTGACACCGGCGTGCACCCCGACATTCACGGCATGGCCATCAGCCCCGGTGACGAGCATCGGGTGTTGTTCAGCACCCCCCGCGAGATTTACTACACCACCGACGTGGGCGAAAGCTGGGAGTCCCTGACCACCACTGAGAACTTCCCCCTGCCCTACAGCCGCGGCATTGCCTTCAAGGCCGACGACCCCAACGTCCTGTTCTCGGCTCTGGGCGAGTCGGCCATCAGCAGCGCCGGCGCCCTGCAGCGGTCCACCGACGGCGGCCAAACCTGGGAGACCCGACCCCTGCCCGTGGAGCCCAACTCCAACATCTGGGGCTTCGTCACCCACCCGTCGGACCCGGACTTCATCCTGGCCTCCAGCCTGATGGGCGAGCTCTATTCCAGCGAGGATGCCGGCGATTCCTGGAACAAGCTGAAGCGCGAGTTCACCGAGGTTGGCGCCATGGTCTGGGTACCCAACTAGCAGTTCAACCAGGTGGTATTGATGGGTTGGGGCTAATCCGTCGTTCCCGCGCAGGCGGGAACCTCGCCGGCTGTAGTCAGGATTCCTCTTGTTTCAGGTATGACGAGCCGAGTTGACGATAGACTAGGGCAATCCCGCCTTAACTGACTGTCACTCTGAGCGAAGCCGAAGAGTCTGGAATCTGACATACTGGCGGGTATCGGACCCGAAACCGGGCTGAGGACAAGGCTTTCAGGCCCTTCGGCAATCTCAGGGTGACATGACCAAAGTATAAAGTGTCACCCTATTCAAGTCGTAATTGCCCAGGGCGGTAGGCCAGGCCTCGGGCTGCCCCTCTCTCCGGGCTTCGTGCACGGAACAAATGATCTTTCAATACATTCGAGGACTCTATACCCGGGAATAGCTGTTGCGCCGCCGCAGCCTTTCCTTGCCCGCCCTTTGGGTGTATCTTACACTCCGGATTGAACCCGCTATCCCAACCAGGGCGTCGGTTCGCCGGCCCGGGAGTCATATTGGCAGACCCTGAACACATTGCCATCGTCAAGGCGGGACCCAACGCCATTTCTCGCTGGCGGGAACAGACCTTCTGGGTTCCCAACGAGAATCCCATCGTCTATTCCCTGAACTACAGCCTGGGCGACCGGTCCACGGGCGAGACCTTCGAACAGGAGTACATTCACGGGCGCGCCAAGCTCGACCTGTCCGGCGGCTACCTGAGCGGTATCCGGCTGCCCCAGGCCGACCTGGCCCACGACGACCTGAGCCGGGCCGACCTTACCGGCTGCAATCTCAGGCTGGCCCGCCTCGCCGGCGCCAACCTGCAGGCCGCCTCCATATCCCGGGCTAACCTGTCCCACGCTGACCTTACCTTCGCCAACCTGACCGGGTCTTCCCTCATCCGGACCGATTTGAGCAACAGCACCCTGCACTACACCCAGGCATCGGGAGCCAACCTCTCCTACTCCGACCTTCGCATGGCCAACCTGGAGGGAGCTAATCTGGCCGGCGCGAACCTTTCCTACACCGACCTTTCCTGGGCCAATTTGAACGGCGCCAACCTGAGGGGAGCTGCCCTCACCGCCACCACCCTCATGCTGGCCGACCTGACCGGGGCCGACCTGCGGGGGGCGACCATTACCGGCGCGGAACTGGAGAGCGCGGTCTTGATGGACACTCTCCTGGGCTTCACCAGGCTGGTCAACTGCGACCTGAGCAAGACCATCGGGCTGGAGACGTCGCGCCACTCGGGCCCCAGCGCCATATCCCTGGACACCCTGGCCAGTTCTAAAGGGATGATACCCGCCGTCTTCCTGCGGAATGCAGGCGTGGCGCACCCGCTGCTGGCAGCCCAGGACGTAATGCGGAGCGAGAACCGCACCTACCCCGCAACGCTGATCGTCGGTTCCCTGGAGGATGGGGACCTGGCCGGCAGGCTGCGGTCGGGACTGGCCGCCTTCCAGGTGCCCGCCTGGGCCCTGGCCGCCGACGATGAAGCCGCCATCCAGTCCGGCGGAATCCTGATGGAACACACGCCCTATTACGACGCGCTGGTCCTGTTGGGCACGGAATCGGCCCTGGACAGCCCCCAGACCAGCACCTACCTGGCCCAGCTGGGCGGCGCCCGCAGCGGCAGCCAGTCGAGCCAGACCATCATTACCCTGGGCATCGACCACGCCTTCTACCAGCGGGACGACTACCTCTGCAATACCCTGCGCCAGGGGCGCGTGCTGGACTTCCGCGGGTGGGATGACCCGGACGCCGGCGGAGAAGCCATCACGTCCCTCGCCAGCCTGCTCACCGAGAGGCGATTCTGAGCATTAGCCGGCAGCGCAGGTAAAGTCCAGCGCCAGCAGGTCGGAAGGGTCCGGGCCGTCGTCGGGTTCGGTCATATCCCGGTCGAAGATCCGCAGCGGCGAGTTGCCCGCCAGGTCCTCCAGTTGGCGCTCCACCCGAAGCCGGTGCCGTCCCTCTGCCCAGGCCGACTCGGGCTCAAACTGCCAGCTTTTCTCATTGGGGCCCGTGGTCCCTTTGCCGGCAACCGGCGCGCCCTCCGGGTCTCTGATCCCCAGGCACCGCTGCAGCAGGGCATGGTCCAGGGGACGATCAAACTCGACCCTCAGGGCATGGAGGGTTCCGGCGGCGGGCGCGGTCAAGCTCCACCTTGCCGGGTCAACTCTCTCCCGAACCTCCGGACCGACAGCGTACCGCCGCTCGGCGCCCGCTGCCAGGGGGCGTCCCCTGGCGTCCCGAAACTCCGGTCCCAGTTGCAGCCGGAAGGGGACACCCTCCATAAGCGGGTACCCTACCTCCATGTTGGGGACCAGCCCGTGCTTGATGCGGGCCGGGTCCAGGAGCAGGGTCAGGCGCTGCCTGGCGCCGTCCCACAGCTCCGGGTCCATGGGCACGAAGACGCCGTCTATGGGCTCGCCCGTATCGTCGCGGCAGACGCTGACGGCCCGCTGGGCCCGGCCCTCGCTCATCGGTTCGGAGAAGTGGACGTAGAACTTCAGCAGGTTCACCGGCACTTCATCCACGTCAGGATAGATGGCAACCACCCTGGCGACGGGAGTGGCATCAACGGCGGGCCGTTGAATGGTCCAGGCGCGGGGGCTTTGGCGGGCACCGCCGGCGCTGGCATTGTCGCCGGCGCTGGAGGGGTAAACCAGGAGGGCGTAGCCCATCCCGGCCACGAAGGGAAAGCGGGGCATAAACCAGACGGCGCCTGCTTCCACTTCGAAGCGTCCCGCAACCAGGGGGAGACTGCTTCCTGGCGGACTCCGTAGAAGTCGCCCGGGTCCACGGACGGTATCCGGGGAACAGGCTGGCTCGCCGCCGCCTTGCAGGGCCTCGGAGGTCAACAGGGCCAGACGGCGGTTAAGTGCACCGCCGTCCGGCCCTTTAAGTTCGGCCAGCTCGGTTTCGGTCCAGCCGGTGGCCCGCAGCGCATCTCTTCCGTTACGTTCGCGCCAGGCCAACGACAGGTCGGGGTGAGCCTCGTGGCCGCCTTGGGTCACAGCTCTCCCACGCCGTAGGTATGCAGGTGGAAGTGGCCTTCCCCGTCTTCCTGCAACATCAGAACAGCATCGTCGCTCAGGTTGGCCATGCGCCGTACGCCGGGTTGAGGCAGAATCTGGCGGGGCACACCCACCCCGGGCGTTACCGGGTCGGCGGGGCTGTTGTCCAGGGACTCGTCAGGTACTGTCAGAGCGCCCTGCTGGTCGATGTCCACGCAGGCAATCTTGATCAGCGGGTGCCGGTCGTTGGCCACCAGCAGGTATTCCTCGTCGTCGTGCTGGTAGGACACCAGGTCCAGGGGCCGGTTGTGGGCGCCCAGTTCCGCCACCGTCTTGCCGTGGGCCATTTCCCCTGGCTTGAACTGGCTGACGGAGAACTGCACCACCGGGGTGCAGGTGTAGCTGGCCAGGATGCTGTTGTTCCCCTGGTAGGGCACGAAAGCGCGGATGGGCGCGGCCGTCTCGTACCTGCCGTGGGAGACGTGGAAGATCTCCAGGGAGTTGGAGCTGGTATCTCCGGAGAAGGGGAAGGGGATGCGCCGCAGGGTGGAGGAAAACTCCTCGTTGGAGGTCCCGGCCACAACCAGCAGGCCGTCCACGTAGGACATATCGGTGATGGTCACCGTGCGCAGCTTGACCCGGGTAACCTCCCGGGGGTCGTCTTCATCAGCGGCATCCTCAATGTAGGTCTTCGAGAAACCGATGTTGTCCAGGGCTACGTCGGTGATGCCGCCCTCCAGGTCAATGCGCGCTATGACCGGAATCGCGGCGTCGCCGCTGCCCCGCATTACCGAGAGAAAGACGTTCCCCGAGAGGGGGTGGACCGCCATGTCCCGAATCTGAACGTCCTCCCGGGAGCAGCCCATGTAGGATGCCAGCGAAGTGTCCAGGTTTTCCAGGTCCAGGGATTCCGGCTGTCCGCCCGCAGGCGCGTCTCCCACGTCCAGGGCAAAAATGGAGGCGCCAACATTATCCCCCACGAAGAGGACTCCTTCCGGGCCGAAGGCCAGGGGCCCGACCGACCTAATGTCCGGCGAACCCATTGCCAGACCGAGTTCCTGTGCGGTGGCTTGATCTACCATAATCTCCTCCCGTATTGTGGCCGTTTTAAACGGGCCGGACTTGGTCTAACGCCGTAATGCAGTAACCTGTAGAGCCCGGATGCTCTATATTCGTTGCCAGTTTAGCATTGGAAAGCCGGATTAGCCACAGATGGGCAGTACTTCCCAGGACAATCGCGTTATAGATTCAGGTTACGGGGGGCGCCAATTCGGCAGTCAAAAGTCATGTCGCCGTGAGCCTTTCGGCCTGGCTCAGGGTAAACTCTGCAAAAGAGCCTTAAGTCCTCAGCCTCAGCCCGGCCGTCGGCAGTGAAGGTGGTTCCAGGGATAGATTTTTGATTCTTCGGCTGCGCTCAGCATGACATTCAATAAAGGCGCGATTGCCCTGCAATACATCCATGCCAAAGGGATGATCTTCTTCAAAGCCGGAACTACTTCATCCGGCGCACATCGGAGAAAGACGCAAAGGCAAGAATGGCCAGCGCCAGGCTCACTATCCCCACCACCAGCACCACCAGACTGACCCTGTAGAACTCCGCCATCAGCCCCAGGGCCATGCTGGCCAGGGGAGTAAGCCCGTTGTCCAGGTTGTAGATGGCCATCACCCTTCCCCGGAGCGCATCCGGTATGGTGGTCTGGACCAGCGTATTGTTGTTTATCTTGAATACCAGACGGAAGAAACCCAGGCCGAACATGGCTGCCAGGGAAATCCACAGCCAGGTTGATATACCCAGAACGATGGCGGAAGCGGCCAGGAACATCAGCGCTACCAGCCCCACACCTCCTCCCATCACAGATCTGCCCAGGGAAGCGAAGGAAATCGTCGCGATAATGCCGCCTACCCCCGTAGCCAGTACCAGGAATCCATATGTCTTCGAGTCCCCTCCCAGCACCACTTCAGCCACTACGGGCATGAGATGCACAATGGGAGCTATCATAATGTCCGAAACGCAGGCCAACAGCATTAAACGAAGCACTACCTGCTCGTTGACCACGTAGGCAAATCCCTGTTTCAGGTTGGCCAGCACCGAGGTCCGCGTTGCCGTGACCGCTTCCCTGAAGGGCAGGGTAATGGGAATCATCACCAGCACCATCAGGATGTAGAAGACTCCTTCGATATAGAAATTAAGCGCTGGCCCCAGCCACGCGATCAACACGCCCCCCAGTCCCGGGCCGACCACCCGCGCCACGTTGCCAGCTATGGAATTCAGTGCGATTGCGTTCCACAGGTCTTCCCTGGGCACGGTATTGGCCACCATGGCGTGCCTGACCGGCTGTATCGAGGCGTGCAGCACCCCGGTGATGACCGAGAACACCAGGGCATAAATGACGCCCAGGTTGCCTACCACATACCCCAGGTGGATCGCCGCGGCGAAGGACAGCACCACCACCGCCATGGCCGACTGCACTACCAACACCATCTTGCGGCGGTCAATCCGGTCGGCAAGCACGCCGGCCATGGGGCCAACAACCAGGAAGGGGATCGAACGCGAGCCGGCTGCGATGCCCACCAGGAGAGGGGAGCCGGAAATTTCCCACACCAGCCAGGGTATCGTTATCTGCTGAAACCACACCGCCGAAGCATTGCAAAGGTTGCTGACCCAAAGCAGCAGGAAATTCTTGTGCCGCAACGATATGAAGGTGTTGAAGCGGGCGGGACGACGGCCCCGGGGCTGTCGTTCGGGTTCGAGGCGCCGGTTTTCGGGGGGAGCCGTTCCGGCGCCTTGTGATTCTGGAGTTGACGTTTGGAATGCCTCCTGGAGTCCGCCGGGGCGGCAAGTGCGAGCCCGGATTCAGGCTGCTCACAGACCGGAATGCCGGCAAGCAGTACATGCTGGGCCAGGGCCATTATACCCCGTGGGCCACCCTGAGCCTCGAGTCGGCGCAATGGCGCTAATGGGGCGCTCGGCCCGATTCCCTGAAAAAAACAATTTTTCCTGTTATTTGATCTCATTTATGCTCATTTCCTATCTGGGCATTCCGCGCTCCAGGCAGTTTTTCCGGACAGAATGAGTACTCCTGCGGTAATTGTTTACGGCTTTCGCGAGGGAAAACAGGTCGCGGTTTTCCGGGCGATTCGCCAGTTTTCTGTTGCTCCACGTTTATGGTAGGGGGTGGTTATCCAGATTGAACAGGGGACAATGGCAGGAAATGGAGACTGGATGGGGGAAATTGCAGGGCCCTTGATTATTGCGGAGGCCTTGCCCCGCTATTATCAGTGGGATGAATTCTGCATTGGGCCACGGGCCCCCCGCGAGAATTTCACCCCTGCCCTGGCCCTCCCCCTCAAGAGGGAGGGGATAGTCGAAAGACCCTGTTGCCAGGCCGGGCTCACTTGAAGTAGGGCATCACGTGGCGGGCGAAGAGCTTTATGGAGTCCATTATGCGGGAGTGGGCCAGATTGCCCATCTGCATGAAGCACAGAATCTGGTCAACGCCGGCCTCTTCGTATTTCTTCAACACCTTGATTACCGTATCGGGGTCGCCCATGGCAAAGGCGCCTGAGGCGATGTGGTCTTCGGCCGTCTTGTTTACCCGTTCCTCCTGGATCGCGCTCACGGCGAACTGGTAGGAGCTGGGCACATTCCGCCCCTGCCAGGGCTGGTACAGCTCCTCGGCCTTGTTGACGAACCACTCGCCCTCGGGCGAGGCCACCCGCCGCGCCTCCTCGTCATCCTCGCCCACGTGGACCAGGCACAGGGCCGCCACCTGGTCGTTGACGAACCGGCCCACGGGGCTGGCGTTCTTCACCGCCGCCCGGTAGGCGGCAACCCGCTGCTCCATCTGGGCATAGCCGCCCAGGTTGAAACAGAGGACGCCCAGGCCCATTTCGCCGGCGGCGCGGAAGCTGTCGGGCTGGCTGCAGGCCACCCACATAGGGGGATGGGGATCCTGCACGGGCTTGGGGATTACCGAGCGGGGAGGGATGGTATAGAACTGACCTTCATGGGAAAAGGTCTCCTCGGTCCACATCCTGGGAATCATTCGCACCGCCTCCTCCCACTGGGCCCGGGTGTCTTCCGGGTTGACCTCGAACCCGTCCATCTCTATGAGCGTGGTGGAACGGCCGGTGCCCAGGTCCATGCGCCCGTTGCTGAGGATGTCAAGGACGGCGGCCCGCTCCGCCACCCGCACCGGGTGGTTGTACTGGCCCGGCAGGAGGGCTACGGCATGGCCGATGCGGATACGCCTGGTCCGCTGCGATATGGCGCCGTAGAGGACTTCGGGGGCCGAACAGTGGGAAAACTCACGGAGGAAGTGGTGCTCCACCGTCCAGAAGTAGTCAAACCCCACTTCGTCGGCCAGGTCCACCTGGGCCAGCACCTGGTTGTAGCGTTCCTGCTCGGAGCCGGGGTGATGAGGCTCAGGTATCTGGATTTCGTACATCAGGCCGAATTTCATACTGCTGCCTCCCCTTCAGAAAAGTCGCCGGTTGTTGGCATTTCCTGCTATAAGACTCAACGGAAACGAAAAAGCGCTATAAATGAAGCTGGTCTTTCCGCAATCCTACGTTCAAGAGCTGTGACTGTCAATTACCGCGCAAGTTCGGGCCTCCGGATGGTGGGAGTTGCTCTCGTATTCCAGGGTTCTGCTGTGGGTGTTTTCGTTTGAAAGACCAGGGCAGGCACACAGGCCTGTCCCTGCCACCAGGGCTGCCGGACCATCTGAGCGGGAAGGGCGTCGGCCAGGACAGTAGCATTGACTCGTAGGCGTTGCCCGGGGCGGGCCACCAATAAGATAGTCAGGAGCGCGAACTCTACAGCGGAGCCTGTCCGGGTTTGATACCGGGGCGGTGCGCAGGTACAATGCCCGCATTGCGCCGGTTCGGAGGGGGTCAGGGTCAGGGCGGCGAATCCCGTAACACCAGCCGCCGCAAGCGCGTCAATTATCGTCAGAAAAGGGGTATTGGCCTTGAGTTTCGACTGGTCAGCCCGGGTAGATTCGCTGCGGGAACAGTACCACTATGCCTGGATGGTGGTGGGCATGGGCACTGTCCTGCGGGTGACCGCCAATTTCGTCAGCCAGGCTTTTGCCGTAATCCTGGTGGTGCTGCAGCAGGACTTCGCCTGGGGCGTTACCGCCATCATCATAGCCCAGGTATTGCGGAGCGTATCCAACGCCATGCTCTCCCCCGTGGCCGGCTGGGTTGGCGACCGTTACGGCGCGCGCAAGACCCTGCTGGTGGCCGCCACATTGTACGTCTGCGGCATGCTGCTGCTGAGTACCATGGACCAGCTTTGGCAGCTGTACCTCTACTACAGCGTACTGCTGGGGCTGGCCCAGGCCCTGTTCGCCGTCAACATTCCCACCACCGTAGCCGCCTGGTTCAAGAAAAAACTGGGGGTCGCCGTGGGCATCCAGCAGTCGGTGGGCGGCATGGGGGCGTCAATTACCGCCCCGGCCCTGGCATTGCTGGTATCCCAGACCGGGTGGCAGGTGGCCTTCTGGATCATTCCCGCCGTGGGTGGGGTAATTCTGTTCTCGCTGCTGGCCTTCTTCCACAGTGAACCGGCGGACCGGGGCATGCGGCCCTACGGCGCCGACGACAACGACCCGAACCCGGTTCCCACCGACCGGGCCACGGCCAAGCTGCGGAGCAAGGTATTCCTGCAGCACGCGCGCCGCACCAGGGCTTTCTGGAACCTGCCCTTCATCCACTTCCTGGGGTGTGTGGGCCACTCCCTGGTCATATGGCACGTGGTGTTCTTTGCCACCACGCAGGGGCTGTCCCTGGCGGCGGCGGCGTGGATTGTCTCCATTTACACAATGACCAGCGTGAGCAGTCGCCTGTTCATCCCCATCATCGCCGACCGGTGGGGCGCGAAGACGGCCATGGTGTTGCCCTATTTCCTTCAGGGCGTGACGGTTCTGATGCTCTTCTGGACCCAGAGCGCGTGGCAGTTCTACGTTTTTGCCGCCCTTTTCGGAATCGGGTTTGGCGGGGAGATGTCCGCCTTCCTCATTGCCAACCGTCAGTACTACGGAATGGGGCCGGTGCGTTCCATCTTCGGATTCCAGCACCTGGGGTCCGGCTTTGGCATGGCGGCCGGAGGGTTGATCGGAGGGCTGATTTACGACTTCCGCCTGAACGATGGCGCGCCGCTGGAACTGCTGGGATTCATCACCCTGGGCGGCGGGTCCTACGACCTGGCGTGGGTCATATCCATAGTGGCCAGCCTGGCCGGCGTGCTGTTCATCGGCCTGCTGGAGCCGACGTCGCGGGTGCTGATTCCCAACTGGGAGGACTCGCTGCCCAGGGAGGCGGAGGCTTCGCCGGCGGCTACGTGATCTAAGAGTCGCACCTTTCGCGGCTATGACAAGTCGGGTTAGGCTCTTTGTGGGAGTTGATCGTTGAGGTCAGTTGGGGTAATGCGCAGTCCAGGTTAGCTGAGTACCCTCCAGTAAATTTGGGTGAAAGGCGGCGGCATACAAGGGATGCCGAGAGAGAAGCAGTAGAGACTTATGATGCCATAATGGGGGTGACCTGCCTCGTCACCTGTCACCGACCTCTATGTGTCCCCTCTCCCGTCCTTCAACCATCATCGCTTCGGCGATGTTCCACGCCATTCCTGCCAGAGTGCTCATAACTTCTTTAGCATCGCGATCCACATTGCCGCCTTCCGATTTCATATCTAACAGAGCTGACGACCATCTGGGCGACGATAGAATGCCTGCCAGGGCTTGACCGGCGAAATGCTGCCGGAGTTGCTCTTCATTCATTCCAACCTTCCCTACCTGTTAGCCAGGGCACGCAAAAGAACCTCGCCTGATCCCGAATTGTGGATATGAGAGTGGAAGTGGTCCAGAATCTCCTGCTTGCCCTCCAACATTTCCTGCCGGTTCTTGGCTATTTCAGCTAGCAAGTCCGAACGCAGGTCGCGATGTAGCTCGTACATCAAGCCCAGGATGGCGAAAATCGCGATGACAGGGGGTAGCCACCCACTTATCACGTCTGAAACCACTTCCATGTCTACCTCGTGTCTAACCCAGTTGGTTGCCCTTACCTTCTCACTTGCTTTGCCTATATTTACTGCTATACAAGCATCGTAAGGTGTCCATTAGCTGTCAATATCATTTCAGCGCAAACAGATGCTGTTCGGCGTAAATAAGATCCAATGTAGCACTTTGAGAGAATTACAAACCACGCTTGGGATGAGGAGACGACAGTTAGAACGTCTCTCCCCTACAACGGCAAATAAACCGCCCGCCCCTCCTGGGCGCTGCGGTGCACGGCTTCCGTCCATTCCATGTAGTGGACGCCCGTTTCGAAGGCCACCATATCCACCTTCTCCCTGCCCCGGATGGCGTTGGTGAACTGTTCCTCAACGCGGTACCTGGCCTGGGATTCGGGCGGGTTGGGCACCTCGGTCAGTTCCGAATCGCCGCGTTTGCCGGCCCACACCCTGCGCTGGGGATCGACGTGGATAGTACCTTCCGTGCCGAACATCCAGACGTGGCTGCCGCCGTTCAATCCCGACGTGGCGCTCATCTGCATGTGCACCTGGGCGCCGTTGGCCAGTTCGTAGAGAATGTCCACATGGTCGGGGATGGTAACCGAGGTAAGGTTGCCGTTCTCGTCGCGGCGGTAGGGGACGTTGATTCTGGACATGGCCATGACCCGGTTGCCGCGTCCCAGCCAGCGCATCATGGACTCGTAGGAGGCCCCGATGTTGAGGGTGTTGTGGCCGCTGAGGGCGCGGTCGTGGCGCCAGTGCAGCGGGCCGTTAATGTCGGCAAAGTTGTTCTGGAGGGAGGTAAAGTCCACCGACAGCAGTTCGCCCAGGTGGCCCCCGTCTATGAGGCGCTTCAGCACGTTGTCGATGGTGTAGCTGGTGGAGGTTGGCGTAAGCTGGCAGACCAGTTCCGGGTGGTCCAGGGAAGCCCTGAGCATGTCGCGGGCCTCTTCGGCGGTGGAGGCCATGCGGGCCTCGGTAAGCACGTGCTTGCCGGCCTCCAGGGCTGCCAGGGTCATGGTGCGGTGGGTGTAGGGCCAGGTGCCGATGCAGACGGCGTTGATGTCCTCGTCCTCCAGCAGTTCCCGCCAGTTTCCATAGACCCGGGGGATGTTGTACTGGTCGGCGATGGCCCGGCCTGACTCTATGCTGCGGTTGGCCACGGCCACCAGTTCGCAGTCTTCCACGCCCTGGAATCCGGGGATGTGCCGGTTGCGCACGTTTCCACCGGCTCCAATAAGTCCTACGCGTATGGGTTCTTCAGCCATTGGTAGCCTCCTGTCCGGGTTTTCCGGTTGGGGGTTTTGCCCAGAAATATTCCCAGGTCAAGTACATTTGCCGGAGAGAATAGCACCGGCGACAGCGGGATGCCAGATGTCGTAACCGTAGCGCAGAACTGCTTAGGTACCACGGGACAGCAGCATTCCCTTGATCGCCAGGTAAAGCAGCTTTGCCTGGCTTGCTTGCGCTATAATCGTTTCCGAGAGACTTGGAGGGGCGGCAATGGCAACCGTAACAGAAATCAAGCAGGCTATATTGAGTCTTCCGAAAAGCGAGTATGACCAGATTATTGCCTGGCTGCATGAACTTGAGGAACAGGAATGGGACCGCCAGATTGAATTGGACGCAGCGAGCGGTAAGCTGGACTTCCTGATGGCGGAGGCACGGCGGGCCAAGTCGGCTGGTACATTGAAAGACTTATAGTGCTTCGAACCACCCCCGACTTCAGAGCTTATCTTGCTCGCTTGCCTGCATACGTGCAAAGACTTGCTCACCGGAACTTTCAAGTACTCAAAGAAGATCCCCGGTATCCTTCCCTTCAATTCAAGAAAGTTGGTCCGTACTGGTCGGTTAGAGTGGGGAGATCTTACAGAGCCCTCGCTGTACAGGATGGGGAGGACTTTATCTGGGTATGGATCGGCAGCCACGAAGAGTATCAAAGACTGGTTTCATCGTAAGCGATCCTGCCACGGAATGATCTTGTGGTTTCGTACCATGTAGTTTCAAGAAAGGACGATGATCGGTGCATAACTTCCGATCAGGAACCTGAATGGCCCAGGTGAAGGCCATTGTACGGGCGGTAACTCCCCACCTTCCCAGCATGCGGGCCCTTCGCTACCCCAACTTCCGCTGGTTCTGGGTGAGCACCTCGGGGCAGGCCGTGGCCCAGGGAATGCAGTTTCTCATCCTGGGCTGGCTGGTGCTGGACCTGACCGGTTCAACCTCGCAGTTGGGCCTTACCATCTTCTTCTACGGCATACCCAACCTTACCCTGGTGCTGTTTGGCGGCATTTTCGCCGACCGCGTAAACCGGCGGAAGCTGCTGCTCTTCTCCCAGTTCGGCGTCACCGTGATTATGTTTGTGGTGGCTGCGCTGACGGTGACCGACCTGGTGGCCGTCTGGCAGATCTACGTCGCCTCCTTCCTGCTGGGGACATTGCATGCCATAAACATGCCGACCCGCCTGGCCATGGTGGTCAACCTGGTGGAGCGGGAAGACATTATGAACGCGGTGGTGCTGAATGCCGCCGTAATGAATGCAGGCCGCATCATCGGGCCGGCGGTGGCCGGGTTCGTCATTGACCTGCTGGGCCTCGGGCCAGCCCTCTTCGTCAATGCCGGGTGCTACCTGGGGGCCGCCAGCTGCGTGCTGATGATACGCGGCTTCGTCCAGGATGCGCAGGACCGTCGCACGAATATCCTGGGAGCCCTGAGGGACGGCCTGGTTTATTTCGGCAAGACCCCGCTGGTCTTCACCATCGTCGGGATAGGTTTCGCCTTCGGGTTTTTCGGGATGCCCCACGTGCAGGTTATGCCCGCCTTCGCCAGGGAAGTGCTGGAGGCCACCGCCGGCGAGGCGGGACTGCTGATCACCGCCGCGGGAGTCGGTTCGCTGCTGGCCAACGTGGCGCTGGCGATGCTGGGCAATTTCAGGAAGAAGAACCTGCTGTTGATCGGAGCGTTGCTGCTGTTTGAGGTAGCCCTGTTTGCCTTCGCCTGGTCGCACTGGTTCTGGGTATCCTGGGCCATTCTGCTATTTGTGGGGATGGGCAGCATTGGCTACATTTCCCTGGGGACCACAGTGCTGCAGCTCTCGGTGCCCCAGGAGCTTCAGGGGCGGGTGATGAGCCTGTGGTACGTTTCCGCCGGTTTCATGTTCATTGGGTCCCTGCCCATGGCGCTGGTGGCCGACCTGGTAAGCTGGCCGGTGGCCCTGGGCGGCGGGGCGATCATCTGCTTTGCCTTCACCCTGTGGCTGGCCATCCTGCGGCCCACGCTGCGGCGTCTGGAGGTTTAAGGGGTTTCCGTCACATCAGGAAGCCAGCAGCTCCTTCAGCTGCCGGTCAATGAAGGCGGTGTCCACGGGGTTTCGGCCGGGGCCGCCGCCGGTGTGGCCCCAGATGGTCTCGATGGGGCGCAGCTCGGCATTGGGCATCAGGCCGACCTCAACCTCGTTGTCCTCGGGCGGAAAGTACTGGTCGGTGCGGGAGGGCATAACGAAGGCGCGGGCCTTGATTGAACCCAACGCCTTCTCGAAGTCGCCCTGGTAGAGGGGGTTGTCGCTGATGTCGCCGGCCTGCCAGGTGGCCACCATGGCCAGGATGTCGTTGGCGTCCAGCTGGAGGTACCTGCCCTCCCATGCGGTGATGAGGTAGTCCTCCAGGGAAGAGAAGCCCAGGTCCAGGTACACCTTCTCCCGGTAGAAGGCCTGGGATGGGGCCCAGCCAGCGTAAACCCGGGACATGGCCCGCAAGCCCTTGGTGGGCGGAGAATCGTACCAGCCGTTGTTCCAGGCGGCGTCGGCGCAGAGGGCTGCCTTCACTCCCTCCAGGAAGACGTGGTTATGGCGGGAGGTGCGGGCTGATCCACACCAGGGAGCAATGCGCTCCACCATATCCGGATACAAGGCGCCCCAGTGAAAGGTCTGCTGGGCCCCCATGGAAAAGCCGCAGACCAGGGGAAGCCGCTCGATTCCGAACTGTTCGGTTACCAGGCGACGCTGGAAGCTGATGTTATCGTAGTAGCTGACCAGGGGGAACCGGGCCCGGTCGTAGGGCTCGGGCGTGTTGCTGGGGGAGGAGGAGAGGCCATTGCCGAAGAGGCAGGGGACGATGATGAAGTAGCGGGAGGGGTCCAGGGCCATGCCCGGGCCAATCATGGGTTCGTTGGCCTCGTGGCGGGACGAGAAGAAGGTGGGGAAGACGATGGCGTTGTCCCGGCGGGAGTTCAATTCCCCGTAAGTCTGGTAGGCCAGGCGCGCGCCTCGCAATCGCAGCCCGCACTGCAAATCCACATCACCGAGTTCAAAGAGCTGGTAGTCGGTCATACTGCCTCCCCGGGTCAATCGAGTGATTGTCCCTATCCTAGTCCTCCGCAATGACTATGGGAAGGGACGGCCGCAAGATTTGGCCAGGCGGCGGTCGATGCTAATGGGTGCAGCAGGGAGCAGGTGGAGGCGCAACCGGGGCAGCGGCTACTGACCGGCGCCGGGCCGGCCGCCGTAAAGTTCCAGCACCAGGCGGCTCATCAGAGAGGAGAGGAAGCCCACGCCGCTGATGGCGCCGGCGTAGCTCATGCGGGTGGGACCTATGACGCAGATGGTGCCGCTGGCGTGCTGGGGTATGCCGTACTGGCACAGGATGACGCCAAAGGGGCGCAGCGGTTCCTCCATGTTTTCGCCGCCAATGAAGACGGCAATATCGCCGGTTTCGGGCTGCTCGGACAGAAGGCTGTCCAGCAGAACCTGTTCTTCCAGCAGCTCCACCAGTTCCCGGGCCTGGCTGCCCTGGGCCATTTCCGGTTGGTTCAACAGCCAACGGAGACCGTCCACGTAGTGTTCGGGAATCGAATAGGCGTCGGCTTCCCGCAGCAGCGACAGGGTACTCTGCCGGATTCGTTCCGATATGGGCCCCAGGTCTCCGGAAACCCCTTCGATTTCGGGCAGGCTCTGGCCGCTGAAACGGTCGCTAAGGTAGTTGGCGGACTGGTTCAGGACGTCCTGGTCAACGGGTTCATCCAGGGTAAGCAAGCGGCGGAGCAGGCGGGCGTCCTGCAGCACCAGAATCAGCAGGGCCGAATACTCGTCCAGGTAAACCAGCTGGATGTGCCTGACGCGGGGCATCCTGGCCTGGGGCACGGTGACGATGGCCATGTTGGTGGTGATGCGCGACAGGATAAGGGCGCACCGGCGGCTCAACTCGGCCAGGTCGGCATCGGAGCGGTCGAAGTCCTGATGTATCTGCTGACGGACGCTCTCGGGGAGTGGAGGGACCTCCTCCAGGGTTTCCACGTGGTATCGGTAACCCCGGTCCAGGGGCACGGCGCCGGCGGATACGTGGGGCCTGGAGATGTAACCCTCCTCGGCAAGCAGGGACATGGCGTTGCGGACGGTCGCGGAACTCACCCTGGTGGGGGACAGCCTGGCAATCTCGTCTGACGCCACGGGGTTGGCGGTGGAGATGTACTCGTTTACCAGTATGTTCAATACGCTGCCAGCGCGTTGGGTAAGCATGGCAATTCCCAAAAAGCCAACCGGGTATTACAACGATTATATACGATTCTGCCGAGACTGCAGATTCGCCAGCAGCCAGGGCCGGGGTCAAGCAAGGCGCAAACTGTTTTCGGAAAGTAGCACGGGGCCAAAATTGCTGTCAAGCTTCAGGGCCCGTGGCTACCGTTCGGAGTTGAGGGAAGTGCCTGCCCATACACCCGTCATATCCCCGACTTCGTAGGGGCGCATGGCCATGC
>JAPPJA010000398.1:7422-18119 GCA_028874675.1 Chloroflexota bacterium | reverse complement strand
TAGCGGGGCTCTTGGGAAGGCTTTAAGGCCCTTCGCCAAGCTCGGGGCGACATAGATTTGCCTTGTGGATACTGACCGGCTGTAGGACGAATCTTTCATGCGATAGCCCTGCGTTTCAAGTAACAGTTCAGACTTGCTGTGTTAAAGGGCTGGAAAACCCGTCGTTCCCGCGCAGGTGGGAATCCGGGACCCGTGCAAGTCGTGGGTTGGGTAGGGGCGCATGGCCATGCGCCCCTATGAAGTCGGGGGTATGACGGGTGTATGGGCAGGCAGTTCCCTCAACTCTGACCTGTTACCGCCTTCGGGCAGGGGCGCCCCGGGGCTGTGCCACGCCTGCCTTAACCGCGCGGTCACGCCGGGAAGCGTTGAGGTATAAGGGCCGGTAGAAGACTTTGCCCATGTGGGTGAGGTTACGACCGGCGTCAGAAGCAGACCTGGGATCGGACTATTGGGACAGATCGACCAGGTCTTCGTTGGAGCCGACAATGCGTTCTCCCAGGTGGGGCCCCAGGAGTCGCTGGTACTCGGCCAGTTGCGCTTCGGGGTCGCTGGACTCCCGGCTGTTGATTTCCACCTCGAGCACCCTTCCGATGCCCTCCACTTCGTCCAGGTGAAAAACAACGTTGTCCTTCTCCCATATTTCCCGTTGCTTGCGCACCACCGCCCGTATGCCCAGGACGGCGTCCAGCATATCCTTGGTTTCCAGGCCGTTAAGGCCCCAGACACGGAAACTGCTGGTCCTGGCCCCTTCCTCCTGGCCCTCCACGTAATAGATCACCTGGGGCGGGCCGATGCCGTCTATTCGCACCTTCAGCCGCTGGTTGGTCTCGCTGTCCCTGTCGCTGGCCAGGTTGTAGTAGTAGTCCACCTGCTCCGTGTCATCCAGGTGAGTGGCCCCGTGCTGGGACAGGACCCTTCGAATTGGTTCAAAATCCGGGCAGAAAGCCTTTATCTCCCGGTTTCGTTGCATGGTCATGATTCGGTTTCTCCCCGGCTTTGGAAGAGTGGAAATTCAGCCGGTCGCAGATTATTGGCGTCGCTCCCCAGGGATTGTGGGCGTCGCCTTCCATTATGCCATTATGACGGATGTGGCCTGACAGTGTAACTTTGCGCCTCCGGTTTTTTCGCCGTCTTCACGAATCCTTAAGACTTTTGCCGGTAAATCGAGTAAAATAGCCGCATACTATCTCAGAATGCTCTGTATTTCAGGAGGAGAGTTATGACAGACAACGATGTGCTGTTGATGGCTCACCTGATGCGCCGGGCCGGCTTCGGCGCCTCCTACAGCGAACTCCAGGAGCGGGCCGCCAGGGGCTACGAGGCCACGGTGGAGGAACTGCTGAACCCCGACGAACAGCCGGAACTGGAAACCGATGTGATGCAGCGGTATATGGGTTGGCGCGATATGGGGTACCTGGCCGCCAACCAGGGATACTGGACCTTCCGCATGGTCAACTCCCCGCGCCAGTTGCAGGAGAAGCTCTGCCTCTTCTGGCACAGCATCTTCTGCGTCGGCGACTCCAAGATTATGGCCCCCCACAACATCCTGGAGCAGCTGGAACACTTCCGCCATCACGGCATGGGACGCTTTGACGAACTGCTGCTGAGGATGGCCACCAATCCGGCCATGCTCTACTACCTAGACAACCAGTTGAGCCACAGGGAAGCGGTCAACGAGAACTGGGGCCGGGAATTGCTTGAGCTCTTTTCCATGGGCGTGGGCATGGACGGCCAGTCCAACTACACCGAAGAGGACGTCAAGGCCTGCGCCCAGGCCTTCACCGGCTGGACGGTGGGCAACGGCATGCCCCGCTATCCCTACGGCCGCTACTTCAACCAGTTCCTCTACAACCGGCTCGACCATATTGACGGTGAAAAGACCTTCCTGGGCGAGACGGGCGACTTCAACGGCGACGATATCATCCGCATCGTGGCCAAGCAGCCGGCCACGGCCCGGTTTATTGCCCGGCACCTGTATAACTTCTTCGTAGCCGATGAGCCCCAGGTTCCGTCGTGGCAGGACACCCCTCCCCGGGATATGGCAGCCATCAAGATGCTGGAGGATGAGTACTTCCGGTCCGGCTATGAAATCCGGTCCATGCTGCGGGTCCTGTTCAACTCCGACTTCTTCAAGGAGGCGCGCTGGGCCAAGGTGAAGAGCCCGGCGGAACTGGTGTGCAGCACCCTGCGTTTTATGGGCGACTTCACCGTGCCCATGCCCAGGATGTACGACATGGCCCTGGAAATACGCTATATGGGCCAGGACCTGATGAACCCGCCCACGGTAGAGGGCTGGCACACGGGCAAGGAGTGGATTGACAGCGGCACCCTGGTGGAGCGGGTCAACTACGCCGCCAGCGAAATGGGCCGCCTGGAAGCCCCGGGCATTCAGGCGGTGGTGCGGCGATTCAGCGATGCCGGTCCCTCGGTTACAGCCAGCGAACTGGTGGACGGCTGCCTGGAGATGCTGGGCGGCTACCTGCTGATGGACGACACCCGCAACCTGTTCCTGGGGCACCTGGGTCCGGACCGGGAGATATCGACCCGGGACGAGGATTTCACCCAGCAGGTGGGGCAGGTGCTTCAGCTGATCGTCTCCACCCAGGAGTACCAGTTCACTTAGGCTAATGCCAAAGCGGGGCGGCCCCTGCCCCCTGCTCCCCGTCTCTTGCGGGAAACCGGCGGAGGGTGGACCCGCCCAGTTCTTCCACAAGGCAACAAAAAGGCCCCCGAATTTTCGGGGGCCGTACTTTTCATTAGCTGTCTATGTGAAAATTATTGGTGCCGGAGGAGGGACTCGAACCCACACATCGTAAAGATAGCGGATTTTAAGTCCGCCGCGTCTACCATTCCGCCACCCCGGCTAATCAGCGATGGCCCGGCGTCGGGCGACCCGGCGCCTGAGGGTTACAACTGCAACCGACTTTCGGGAAAGCGGCCGAGCAATTTCCGGCGGAAATAAAAATGGAGGCGACGGGCGGATTCGAACCGCCGAATAGAGGTTTTGCAGACCTCCGCCTTAGTCCACTTGGCTACGTCGCCTCGAACTGCGCCGGTAATTGGGCGCCTGGTCCCGGGCCGATCATGGTGCCGAGGGCGGGACTTGAACCCACACGAGCTTACGCCCACGGCCCCCTCAAGACCGCGTGTCTACCAATTCCACCACCTCGGCCTGTCGACGCATGCCGCATTATAACATATTTGCCCGGCGCAACAAGATTTTCGTCGCCCATGAAACTGTTCAGAGCTGACGAGTCACAGTGGCCTGGAACTCTTCATTCCGGCCCGCGCCGCAATCCAGCAAGGCTAACAGCGAACACAGGTCCAGCGTGGCAAGGAACGCTGGCTACCGGCTTTCGCCGGTATGACGGGCCTGGCCAGCAGGGCAATCCACCAATTCTGAACACTTTCTCGCCCATTGCCGGTCAATCGCGCCTTGGCCTGGCCGTTAATTACCCAAGTACGTTCAGCAGCGAGAGCGCTTCGCCTGAGCCCGACGGAAGGGCCCAATCTCCCCGCTCCAGGTCGGCAGGCGGGAACCGGTACCGGGCTGCGCCGCTTTTGAAGCCGGACCGGACCGCCGGAATTTGGCAGACACAAGGGGCGGCGCCGAAGTTTCTCGACGCCGCCCGCATCGGTGGGGCCTGCCGCTGATAGCCTTTCCGGTCGTAAAACCGGTGGGCCGTCGGCTACTTGCTGAAGTACATGGTGTTTGCCCTGACCCTCGGCGCATAGTGAGGGGTCCATTCCAGGCCCTCGGACAGGGCATAGACCGACACCACCTGGAAGCCGTGCACGAAATGGAAGTTGTCGTGCACGTAGTCGGCGAGGACTTCCATCCGCTGGCGGCGCAAGTCGCCGGTGGGCGTCGCGTTGGCTTCTTCCATCAAATCCTGAAAGTCCTGGTAACACACCCCGCTGGAGCGGCTGTAGCAGCTGTTCCGCAGGACGGCCTGCCGGGAATAGTCCAGGGACTCGGTGGAAGTGGGACCGGCGGCGATGGACAGGGAAGCGTGCCGCGGGGGCCCCGGGCCCAGGGTAACGCACTTTGCGTGCAGGTCCGCCCCTGCGGCGTTGGCGATTTCTTCCCGCGTACGCTGGTGGCCGCAGGTGGAGCGGTGGATCTGGCTGTAAACGCTGGATTCCACCACGTTCAGGGTGGCCTTGATTCCCACGGCGTTCCAGGAGGTTACGTATGCCTCGCCCACCTCCACGTCCTTGGGAATGCGGTTGGACCGCATGGTGAGCACAATTTCATGCTCCGGGTCGTAGTTGGCCTGCTGGAGCAGCTGCTGGGCCAGGTCCGGGTCGTAGGCATGGTGGGCCGAGTTGTAGTCTGTAATGCCCACGGTGCCAACCTGGGCGATGTTGCCGTAGCAGCTGACCAGGCCCCCGTAGATCTGCTCGAGGATGGTCTGGCAGTCCACGGAGTGGTTCAGGGCCGCCCTGACGTCCTTCTTCGACAGTTCCGGGTCGAAGATGGTGTCAATGGTGAACCGAAAGACCTCGTTGTTGGTGGCCGAGACCCACTTGGGGACGCGGTCCCGGTCGTCAATGGCGATTTCGGTCCAGTCCGCCTCCCCTGCCTGGAGCATTGAGGCCCTGACGGCGGGCTCGTTGCGCCACTGCTGGATAACCGTGTTGATGGACGGGGCCTGGGAGAAACTGGTTGCCGGGTTGGGGTTATAGTCTTTATTGGCTTCCAGCTCTATCTCAATCCCGGAACGCCATTCAACCAGCTTGTAGGGTCCCAGTCCCACGGTGTTGCGATGGACTTCGGCGGGGAACTCGATGGGCAGATCCTCTATCGAGGTGGAGCCCACTGTCTCCAGGAACCACCCCACGTCCTGGAACTTGGTGAAGATGGTGGTGCGGGGCAGGATGGGACAGGCGTCGCCGCAGACCACGTCCAGGGTGTAGTCGTCCACCACCTCGCCGCCGATGACGCCGTGGAAGCTGAAATCGTTGGAGTTATGGTGGCCGCTGGTCTCCTCGTCGCCGAAGAAGTCAATCCAGAAGGCGGCCTGCTCCGCGTTCCAGGGTGCGCCGTTATGGAAGGTAACTCCCTGGCGCAGCTGGAAACGCCAGCGGTCGGTGTCGATCTGTTCCCAGCCTTCAATGCCGGTCAGTCCCACAACCTCGAAGTTGTTGTGGTCGTCAATCCAGGTCAGGGGGTCGCTGGCCATATCGTCGCAGATGGTGTTCTGGATGTTGCCGCCGCAGTTGGGGCTGGCCGCGCCGACGGTGGTCGGCTCTTCATTGGTCACGAAGATAAGGGTATCCCGCGCGCTCTCCACCTGGGGCGGCGGCGCGGGGGTGGATTGAGGCGCCGCGGTGGGAGCGGCGGCCGCTGCCTGGGCCGGCTCGGGCTCGGAAGCCTGGGCCATGGTTTCCGCCGGCTTGGCTTCCATGGACTCGGCGGGCTTGGCCATTGTCTCCTGGGCCGCCGGCGCCGCCGTGGCTGGAATTGCCAGGGCTGCCGGTTCGGCCAGTTGCGGGGCGGCTGCGGGTTCTGCCGGGGCCGGCGCTGCCTCCTCCGGAGCGGATGCGCCGCAGGCTACCGCCACAATTGCCAGCAGGGCGATCAATGGCATAAGAGTTCGGATCAAAGGTCTTTGTATTCCGGATTTCATATCGGTCATACAGCTCCTCCCTTGAATAGTCCAGGGATGAAGTCAACCTTTGCGAATTGCAATCAAGTTATTTCTATAGGCAACCTCCTTCTGGCAGTACTATTGAGAGTATCAGGTGTATTCGTTACTTATAATCTAGTTTGTTACGAGTGTCAATCGTGTATTGCGATGTATGCCGGGTATTCGTTGCGTCCCAGGAACCCTCCGTCGATTTCTAAGCCTGCCGTTTAACCCGTGCACCTTCCCCGACAATCTTTGGGAAAGATACTTGCCCACCTTTGAAAGACAGGTGTTTTCCCTGCTCCCTTGGCGGCTGTTGGTCCCGCTTTCGGGGGTTCTTATCGGGTCTCAATCCGCCGGATGTGGCATTGCTGTGGATTTTCCGGCAGGGCAATCCCATATGAGGCTGCTCACCCTTCATCCAAGGGCAGGGGCGCCGCATCAGGGTCGAGGTTCCCGCCTGCGCGGGAACGACGGAGTATTCCCCAAACTGATATGGGGTTGCCGTGGATTTTCCGGCGCTTGGTGTGGCCGCGCCAACCGCGAGGTGCTATGGTTATGGGCGGCCTCGGAAAGGGAGCGCGGACGGCGCCCCAGGACCCGCAGCCATACCTGACCGACAACAATGAGGAGAAATCAATGTCCTACTTCAAGCACGCCGAAGAAAGGGAAACGCTGGACCTGGCCCCCGGCGCCCGCACTCACACCTTCTGGGGGGAGAACATGCTCCTTTCCCTGGTGGAGATAGACGCCAACGCCCTGGTGCCCCCGCACACCCACCCCCACGAGCAGGCCGGCATCGTGGTGGAAGGCGAAATGGAAATGGGCGTAAACGGCGAGGTCAAGATGCTGAAGGTGGGCGATATGTACATTATCCCCGGCGGCGTGGAACACTACGCCAAGGGCCTGTCCGAGCCCTGCAAAGCCCTGGACGTGTTCAGCCCTGTGCGGGAGGAGTTCAAGTACTGATCTGAAACCGGGAGGAAAACCGCCCTCGGGGAGAGTAGCGGCGATGTCGCCGTCTTGCCGGGAAAAACCGTTCCAGGAGTTCCCGGTTTCAGTTGCGTGCGCTGGCTTGTTTCTGGTCGAAGCACCCTGCGGCCTGGCGAGGGCAGTAGGTGATGCCGCCGGCGGCAATGGGGTACCGGCACGCTCCCGGTTGTACCTCCGCTGGTCAGCGATTGCCGCCGGTTCCCGCTACCGGCCTTCCTTGATGTAGTCCGAAACCTTTTCGGCAATCATCAGGGTGGTGGCGTTGGTATTGGCCCGGATGCAGTCGGGCATTACCGAGGCGTCGGCCACTCGCAGTCCCTCAACGCCCCTGACCCTGAGGCGCTGGTCCACCACCGCCAGGGGGTCCGAGTCCGGCCCCATCTTGCAGGTGCCCGATACGTGGTGCGACGTTCCGGAATTGCGCCGCAGCCAGTCATCCAGTAGCTCGTCCGACCCCAGTTCCTCGTCCGTGGGCATTATCCGCTCCAGCAGCATATCCGCGAAGCCGGGTTGCTCGGCCACCTGCACACCCAGCCTTATGGCTTCCCGCATCCGCCGCAGGTCTTCCTCATCCTGGTAGTAGTTGTAGTTAAGCCGGGGCTGCACGTGGGGGTCGGCCGACTGCAGGGTGAGTTCCCCCTTGCCCAGGGCCAGTTGCAGGCTGGCGCTCATGCCGATGTAGTTCAGGTCGTCGTCTATGTCCACGTGGGCCGGGCGGTGCTCGCTGGTCATCAGCATGGGGCTGAGCTGCATATCGTTGCTAAGGTCCGATCCCTCGACGGTGTAGCGCAGCCCCACCTGGATCACCGGGGCCTGCACGTCGGGTTTCTCCCCCGCCGCCAGGTACAGGACGGCCGCGGCGGGGTGGTCCCTCAGATTCTGCCCCACGCCGGGCAGGTCGTGGACCACGTCAATGCCGAAGCTGCTGACCTGTTCCGCCGGGCCAACGCCCGACAGGAGCAGCAGGTGGGGCGAGCCGATGGCCCCGCTGCTGACCACAATCTGCTCGCCCTCCACCGCAAAGACCTCGCCGCCGCTTTCCGCCTCTACGCCCACGGCCCGCTTGCCCTCGAAGAGAATGCGGCGGGCCGTTACGCCGCCCCGGACCGTCAGGTTCAAGCGGTGGCGGGCCTGTTCCAGGTAGGTCAGGGCCATGCTCATCCGCACCCCGTCAATGGTGTTGCGCGCCCGGGGTGAAATGCCCGTGGACTCCGGGTGGTTCTGGTCTTCGCTGATGGGGTAGCCCAGGTCAAGGCAGGCCCGCTCGAAGGCCAGGGCGTGGGGCATCCACTCGCTGCGGGGAGAGCGGCGCACCGGCACGGGCCCGCTGGAACCGTGGAAATCGTCGCCCCCGAAGTCCAGGTCCGTTTCCAGCTTGTTGAAATAGGGCAGCACCTGGGTGTAGCCCCACTCGTCGTTGCCCCATTCGGCCCAGCGGTCATAGTCCTCCGGGATGCCCCGGTACATTACCTGGCCGTTCACCGCGCTGGAGCCGCCGGTAGCCTTGCCCCGGGGAATGATCAGTTCCGTCTGTTCCGGCGTAATCTGGGCGGTGTAGCCCCAGTTGTGGGGGCCATAGGCCGACAGCCAGACGTTGTTGCCCTGCTTCAGGTCGTCGGGCAGGGTCTCAAAGTCGGTATAATCGGGCCCCGCCTCCAGCAGCAGCACCGACCGATCGGGGTCTTCGGACAGGCGGGTGGCAATGGCGCACCCCGCCGAACCCCCTCCTACCACTATCACGTCATACTTCATGGTTGCCTCCCTTCCGGTTACAGGCTGTTGCGGTGTATTTCCGTTGGCACACTATTCAGCCCAATCATAATACAATCCCCAAGGGCCCGCACCCTGCAGGAAATCGACAACAGTGCAATCGCATTTCAGTTATGGGGGATACCCCGTCGTTCCCGCGCAGGCGGGAACCTCGACCCTGAGGCGGCCCCCTACTCTTGGGTGAAGGGTGAGCAGCCTCATATGCAATTGCCCCGAGTTTCCTGGCAGGGCAATCGCGTTATAGATTCTGGCTATAGGGGGGCAAATTCGGTAGGCAAGAGTCATGTCGCCCTGAGCCTGCCGAAGGGCCTGAAAGTCTTGTCCTCAGCCCGGTTTCGGGTCCGATAGCGCGCTTGTATGTTGGATTCCAGGCTCTTCGGCTTCGCTCAGAGTGACAGTCAGTCAAGGCGCGATTGCCGTCCGCGCCGCCGGTTCCAGGATGACAGCCCCCGGTGTTGGTGTTAGAGTAAGCCGACATCCGCAACTTGATTCATTCTCAACGGGAAGGGAGACTGACCGATGACTATAGACGCCGCCACCGGCATAGCTCGAATCCTGAAACAGGAAGGGGTGGAGTGGGTTTCCACCTTCCCCGTCTGCCGCGTTAACAACGCCCTGGGCCGCGAGGGCGTACCCATTGTTATGATGCGGGACGACCGTTATGCCGTTGCCGTTGCCGACGCCTATTCCCGCATTACCGGCGGCCAGAAGATCGGCGTCTGCACCTTCCAGGGCGGCGTCAACGCCGCCGGAACCCAGTACGCCTACGCCGGCATGGCCCAGGCTTTCGAAGACGGCTCGCCGGTGCTGTGCATTACCGACGGCGTTCCCGCCGGTTCGTCCAACAACAGCCAGTACGACGTCTTTAACGCCCTGTCCACCGTATCCAAGTGGTACGGCTACATAGACCGCCCCGAGCGGGTTCCCGAGTTCATGCGACGGGCCTTCACCATGCTGCGCAGCGGCCGGCCCGGGCCGGTGGTCCTGGCCGTTCCCGACCCCACCGGCACATACGACGAGACGGCCGATCCCTACCAGCCGGTCAAGGGCTGGAAGCACGGTCCCGTGGGTGAGGACGTGGTCCACGCCATCAACCTCCTGACCGGAGCCAGGAACCCCCTGATCTACGCCGGCGAGGGCGTCATCTATGCCGGCGCTTCCGAGGAACTGACGGCCTTTGCCGAAATGGCCAACGCTCCCGTGGTCACCACCCTCAAGGCCAAGGGAGCCTTCCCCGAGAACCACCCCCTGTTCGTGGGCGTCCGCGGCGGCCAGGTCAACAACTTCCTGGAAAACTGCGATATGGTCTTCGCCGTGGGCACCAGCCTGTCCCCCGGCCGGTTCAGCCACCGCATACCCAACGCGGGCAGCAAGACCATCGTCCACTGCGACGTGGACGACCTGCACGTCAACAAGATCTACAACACGGCCGGCGTCGTTATTGGCGACGCCCGCTACACCCTCCAGGCTCTAACCGAGGAACTGTCCACGCGCCCCGTCAAGTCGGCCCGCTCCCGCGAGGACGTGGCCCTCGAGGTCAAGAACGAGAGGGACGCCGGCATGGCCCAGTACGTTGAGGCCATGACCTCCGACGACAAGCCCATCAATCCCTACCGAGTGTATGCCGGGCTGATGGAAGTGCTGGACCCCTACAACTCCTTTGTCACCCACGAGTCGGGCAACACCCGCGACCAGTTGAGCACCGTCTATGACACCCTGGTGCCCCGGGCCTTCCTGGGCTGGGGCAACGTGTCCACCCTGGGCTTTGGCTGGGCTGGTTCGGTGGCGGCGCGGCTGGCCGACCCCAACCGGCCGGCGGTGACCGTCACCGGCGAGGCGGGCCTGGGCTACATGCTGGGCAACCTGGAAGTGGCCCTGCGCCAGAACCTGGGCGTAACCGTGGCCCACATCAGCAACGGCGGGTTCGCCGGTTACGGCCCGGGCTTCTGGGGCCCCGGCCATGACCCCTTCACCCACTCGGTGCTGGGCCCCGACGAAGTGGACATGTCCCGGGTAATCGGTGAGCTGGGCTACCACACCGAGCGGGTTTCGGAACCTTCCGAGGTAGTACCGGCCCTGCGCCGCGCCCTGGAAGTGAACCAGTCCAACCGCCCCGCCTACATCGAGTTCCTCTGCAGCCAGTTCCCCATCTACGGCGACTGGGTGGGCCGGTAGCTTGCTGCTCCTCAAATTAGGATGACCTGCCTGGCAGGGGCGCGGCGCCCCCCCCCCCCGGGGGGGTTCGCCCACCCCACTGGCCCCCGGCCCCCCCGGTTAGGATAATAAAAAAAAAAATTACTT
>JAPPJA010000398.1:0-7412 GCA_028874675.1 Chloroflexota bacterium | reverse complement strand
GGGGGGGGGGTGTTCGTTGCCCATAAAAAATTTTTCCCGCCCGGGCGGGGCGGGCGGGCGCCCGCCCCCCCCCCTGCGGGGTTCCGCCCTCCCCTCTGCCCCAGGACACCCCGGTTTCGTATCTGAAATTAGCCTTTGCCTGCCTCATGTTGTAATATGAGCCCAGGCGCAGGGGCAACCGAGTCCTGTCTTTGCGTCGGGGAGGTTGCCATGCTGATCAGGCTTGGACTCATTGGAATCTCTATTGTCGTGGCCGCAGTGGTCCTGGTTCAGACCGCAGGCCAGATTTTTCCCGACCCCAACGAACGCCCCGCCGTCAGGTTGACCGAAGAGGTGACTCGAACCAACCGCACCGCCGGCTGGCTGGACACTTCCTTCGCCAACGTCCTGCCCCCTTCGCCGCCGGGCCAGAGCGCGAGCACGGCCCTGCCCGGAGGCGCAGCCGGGGAAACCGCAACATCCCCCGGCGCTCCCTCCCAGCCGGGCGCGGCGGGCGATGAGCCGGACGCCTCGCCAGACCCCACCCCGGACCGCTACCCCGAATACAACAACCCCACCGACCAGGACGCCCGGGCGGCGGCCGACTTTACCGATGATATGGTCGAGGAGCTGGAGATACGGGACACGGAATACACCAGGGCCGTGGATGAGTTCTACAACGAGTGGTCAGCCCGCTATAGCCGGGCCGTTGACGCCCACAAGCGGTTTCGCTGGCGCATTGACCGGGCCGGCGTGATTGCCGCCGAGTACTTCCAGCGGCAGGCCGACCTGACCAGCCAGATGACCAATCCCCAGCGGCGGGAGGTGTTCCGCCAGAGGGACCTGCAGGAACAGGAGCTTTACCGTCAGTGGCAGGCGCAGGCCCACGAGATTCTGCAGCAGTCCAACGCGATTATGGCAGAGCTTAGGCAGTTGAACCTGGAGATTACCAAGGTTCGCCTTTCGGCCAACTTCCTGGCCCTTCACCAGGAGTTCCAGACCATACCCCATGCCATAACCCAGCTGCATAACGACCTGGCGCTGTTCCGGGCCAGGTCCGAGCAGCTTCAGTTCAGCTTCAGTACCGGCGCCGTCCACAACCAGTAGGAGTAGCCACGGTGCAGCGGGCCAGGAACCTGGGATCCAACTTTCTGGAAGCCTTTAACCGGCGCCTGCCCAACCAGAGCCGGGCCGACCAGGTCAGGTCGGTTGCGGCTGGCCTGGCCCTGGTCTTCATCCTGCTGCCGTGGATGCCGGCGGGCCCGACGGGCGCAATGACGGGCAGCCGGCTGGTGGGCTACAGCCTGTTTAACGACGCGGCCGGGGGCTGGTTCCGGGAAAATGCCCTGGGAGCCGCGCTGTTCGTGCTCGTGCCCACCCTGACCATCTGGCTGGCTTTCTACGCCTTTGTGGCGATAATCAGGGGGCGCAACCCGGTGAAGTCGCACCTGTTCATCGTCGTTATGCCCATTCTGACCCTGGGGCTGGCTTCCCATCCCATGCTGGACCGCCCGCCCAGCGTTCTACTTGGCCTGCCGGTACCGCAGATAGGCCTCCTGCATATGGTGGCAATCCACCTGGGCCTGTTGCTTTACGGTCTCTATCTCCGGTACTGGCCCCGGTGGTTCTCTGGACCGGGGCATCCCTGACCCTTCGGGACGTTGAGTTCTCTTGCGTTCAGCGCAGGACTCTCATGCGTTCCCCGGTGGCGTTTTCCGGTGATGTTGCCTGGTGGTTTATGTCCCTGGCCTGCGTCCTTGCCGATTCCATCGGCTGCCGCTGCCTTGCGGTTGACAGGTATCCTTCAAACAGACTATATATCGCCTTGTAATACTGACCGGAATCCACAACTCCTGCCCAGTTGGAGGTGCTCTCATGGTTGAATCCCAGGACCAGACACCCGAAAGGTCTTTGCTGGATTCGGTAGAATTTGCCGAAAATCCGGAACCCCGGTGCGCCTGCCTGCTCGTCCTTGACGTATCAACCTCGATGACCGGCGAGCCCCTGCAGGAGTTAAGCAAGGGGCTGTCCTTTTTCAAGTCCTGCATTGAGGACGACACCCTGGCCTCCCTGCGCGCCGAAATAGGAATCGTCACCTTCAACCACGAGGCCTCCCTGGTCCATGACTTTACGACGGTGGACGAGTTCAATCCTCCGGCGCTCACCGCTGCGGGCGGCACGAGAATTTCCTCCGGAATAAACCTGGCCCTGGACATGATCGAAGAGCGCAAGGAGACCTACCGGGCCAACGGCATAACCTATTACCGGCCCTGGGTGTGGCTGATTTGCGACGGCCGCCCCGAGCACGACGAACCGGGTGACTGGGACGCGGCCAGGGACCGGGTCAAGCAAGCCGAGAACGATCGCCAGGTCAACTTTTTCACCGTGGGCGTAGGCGGCGCCGCGATGGATGAGCTGGACACCATAGGCAATCGGCGGGCCGTGAAACTCCAGGGGCTCAATTTCCAGGAGATGTTCGCCTGGCTTTCCTCTTCCATGTCTTCGGTGTCCCAGTCCCAGCCCTCGGATACGGTGGCCCTGTCCAGCCCCGACAGCTGGGCCCAGGGATGGGATTCGGTCTGATGACCCTGGGCAGCCGGTTTTCCGTTTACAGCGCATCGGTGGCCGGAACCAGCCACCTGCGCCGGGGCGCGGAACGGCAGGACCAGGTTTTCCATCGCTCCGAGCCCGGCTTCACTGTAGCCGTCGTCTCCGACGGCGCCGGCTCGGCCCGCAACTCGGCCCTGGGCGCCCTGGTCACCACCAGGACGGCCGCCAGCACGGCAACCTGGCATCTCCTGCAACTGGCCGGCCCCCCGGGAGCCGCGGCCCTGGAGGAAGCGTTGACCTGCGCCGTCACCGCCGCGCGCCGCTCCCTGGAGAAGATGGCCTGCCAGACCGGCGAGCCCCTCAGTTCCTATGCCAATACCCTCTTGCTGGCCGTTCAGACGGATACATTGGTGGGGGCGGCCCAGGTGGGCGACGGGGGAATAGTGGTGTCGGACTGCCACGGAGGCTTCCGGCTGTTCACCTCTCCCCAGCGCGGGGAATACGCCAACCAGACCACCTTCGTCACCTCCGGCAGTGGCCTGGAGAGCCTGGAAATCCGGGTGTCGGAGGCGCGGCCCCGAAACCTGGCCATGTTCTCCGACGGCCTGCAGAACCTGGTAATCGAGAGCGCCACCCAGCAGCCCTTTCGGCCCTTCTTCAATAATGTCTTCCAGTGGCTGGAAAAGCAGACCGACCCGCGGCAGGTGGAGTCGGAACTTGCCGGCCTGCTTCGCTCACCCCGGGTCGCTGCCAAAAGCGACGATGACATCACCCTGCTGCTGTCCATCCGCCGGTAGCAGTCCGTCCGCCGGCATCAGGAGGAACCATGCCTGCCTTCAAGACAAGAGACCAGCAAATCGTCCGGGCTCGCGAGGAGCTCAAGTCCGGCGGTGAGGGCACGGTATTCCTGGTGGACTCTCCGGACTATGTGGCCAAGATATACAACGACTCTTTCTACAGCAGCGGAGGGTTGAGCAAGCGGGGAAGACTGGCGGAGCAGAAGCTCACCGCCATGATCGAAAACGCTCCTCCTAACCAGGATGCCGACGGGCGGATTGCCCTGGCGTGGCCGGATTCCATTCTTTACCACCACGACAACGACAACGACCGCGACGGGTTGATGGCGGGCTTCCTCATGCCAAAAATCGACCTGAAAGAATACGAAGAGATCATATATTACTGGAATCCCAAGCTGCGAAAGCGGAACGCCAACATTCCCGACCAGGTCGAGCAACTGGAAGAACTGCTCTATGTGATCATCACCAACATCCTCACCGTCCTGAACGGAATTCACAACCTGGGTTACGTTATTGGCGACATTAACGAAGGGAACATTCTGGTTGACTATTCGGGTCGGGTGGCGTTTCTTGACGCGGACTCCTTCCAGGTGAGAGACAGCAGGAACAACCTGGTTCATCGCTGTGGAGTCGGCACCGTGCCCTATATGTCTCCCCGGGTTCTTGACCTGACGGGCCGGCAATGCACCGAATCCAGGTGCCCTTCCGGCGAGACTGATGCTCACAACCGGGGATTCGCCTGTTTCGACCGCAATAAGGACGACGACAATTTTGCCATTGCGGTGGTCCTGTTCAAGCTGCTTATGTGGGGCACGCATCCTTTCGATGGCCCCGATGGCGCGTTGAAAGACAAGATCGCCGGGCACATGTTCCCCTACAACAATCGGGCGGTAATGCCCCCGGAAAGGACCCGGCGCCGGTGGGCCCAGCTCTCCCCCAAGTGGCAGAACTACTTTGGCCGCACCTTTGTATCCGACCGGCGCTACACTCCCACCGAGGTGCTGGGCCTGGGTCCACCCCTCAAAAGGAACAATAAGCCTAACCTGGGCCGTCAGCGCACGGTCAGCTGGTCAGGTCGCAGCGGGGGCGGCGCCAATTCCGCTTCACCAGCCACAGGCCAGGGAGCCGCATCGTCCAACGCTATGACCAACAACAGCGCCACATCCAGCGGGGCCGGAACGGCCGGGCGCGCCGCCGGGACGCCTCCCAACCCGCCCCCGCCGCAGAAGGTCAAGTGTCCCAGGTGTGATGCGCCAAACGACCTCCTGGAGATATTTTGCCAGGAGGCGGGCTGCCAGGAGCCCCTGGCGAGAAATGGCGGCGCCTGTCGGGCCTGCAATAGAGACATTCCCGTCAACGCAATCTACTGCCCGAAATGCGGCGAAGAGCAATACCCCGGGCAGGTCAAGAGCGCCGTTCTCGGAAAGAGGTAAGTGGCGGACCTTCCGTTCCGGGACTTGCGCCGATGTCGCACTTCCTGCAGGCGCCGGGCAGCGCCGTAAATTTGAAACAGCGCCGGCGGGTTAATTGCGGTCAAGGCAAGAGACCCGCCAGCTTCTGAGCTTGTAGCCTGACCCTATGAACTGTCCCGACTGCGGCAAGCGAGTTCCGGACTACTCACTGTGGTGCGCCTACTGCCGAAGGCGCCTCTATCCCTCCCAGGTGCCTTCCCGGTTTGCCGGCCTGTATGTCCTGGCCCGGGAAAAGCGCTACTGGGGAATAGCGGCGGCGGGCCTGGCGCTCGGTTACGTTCTGCTGCTATTCGTTTGCTCTTCAAATTCCGGTGACAGGTTGATTCCCCTGGACCCCGGCTCTCAGCCCGCGCCGGTAGCTGCCGTGACCCCCGTGATACCGGCGCCCACACCGGTCCGCCCAGCGCCTGCCGGTAATCCTTCCTCAACGCCTTCCGTGGCCGACATAGTCAGCGCGGTCAGTCCTGGTGTTGTAATGGTCAGTACCACGGCGGGAATCGGTTCCGGGTTTGTGGCGGACAGTTCGGGGTTCGTGATCACCAACGCCCACGTGGTGGGTAACTTCGATGAGGTAATGGTCATCCTGGTTGACGGCTCTGCCTATACTGCCCGGGTGCTGGACCGGGACGCCCAACGCGACCTGGCCTACCTGGAAATGCAGAACGCCCCGGCCCTTCCGTCCCTGTCCATAGGCGACTCCGACCGCATTCGCCGGGGAGAAGAGGTTTACGCCATTGGCTATCCCCTGGCGGAAATCCTCAGTCGGGAACCCAGCGTCACCAGGGGCATCCTGTCCGGCAGGATCGACCGTCACCTGCAGATTGACGCCGCCCTGAACCCGGGCAACAGCGGGGGTCCGCTGATTAACCGGCGTGGCTGCGTGGTGGGCATCAACACCCAGGTATTGCGCCAGGCCGGCGGTAACATCATCGAAGGTGTGGGGCTGGCCATACCCATAAACGATGTGACCTATCCCCTGCCCAACCGCACCGATGACTGCGTTGTTCCGGCCGGCTCTCAGACGGCCCTGTTGCCAACAGTCCCGCCCTCTCCCACGCCCACTCCGGAGCCAACGCCGACTTCCACTGCCGTACCAACACCGGAGCCTACGGCAACGCCGACCCCCGTGCCTACGGCAACGGCCACTCCTGAGCCCACACCGACTCCGGAGCCCACCGCCACCCCCTTGCCAACCGCTACACCCACGCCGACTCCTACGGCTACTCCGACGCCCATGCCCACCCCCGTACCGTGGACGGCCAGGACCTTCTCGGCCGGCGGTATTGAGTACAACTTCAGCGCGCCCGGCAATTACCGGGGCGGACCCAGCGGGTATGACCTGCAGAGCCCCGACGGGTCAATATTGATTGACCACAGCGCCCAGGGCTTTTCCGGCCTGCTGACTTCCGACCTGATTGCCCGAAACTGGGTGCCCCACAGCAGAACGGACGGCAATGCCAGGAAGGTGATGGCGGTGCGGGACGCTCCCTTCCTGCACGACTGGCCCACGGCCAGCAGCAGCGCGGTGCAGTACATATACGAAAGCGACCTTTGCCCGGGGGGATTCATGACTCGAAAGGGCGCCTATGCCCTCCATATCCTGGAGGGGGTGGCCTTTATACTCAGGATAGACCTGTGCGACCGGGTGCGGTGGAACCGGAGCGAATTCGGCCCCAACAATGAGCAGATTCGGGATATGATCCTGTCCAGCGCAAAGCGGGTCAAATAGCTTCCCCGCCACGAGGGTTTATGCAATTTCTTCGTCCTGACAACCGCAGGTCGTCCCTGCGGCCCACTGATCCTCCCTTGCCGGTGGCCCGGAAGTCCTATGCGCGGGCACTGGAACAGGTCAACCATCACCGTATGATGCAGGACATGCCCTTCGTGGCCATGGGCGGCAACCCGGCCGCCCAGCTCCACGCCGACAATTGTCTGAAGAACGGGTTCCTGTCCCAGTGGGACCTGGAGGGACTGAAGCCCTACATGCGCCACAGCCTTCAGGGCGGCTATCACCCCAGCGCCACCTTCGCCTGGCAGGATGGAAACCCGAATCCTTCCGGCATCACCGACCTGGATTCCCAGGTGGAGTCCGGCATTGGCCAGCTGTTCAATGTCGTGGGTCATCGCGCGGCGCTGCTGGACCCCCTTCACCGGAAGTTGAACATTGGCATTGCCTGGAACCGGCGCCAGGTGATATTGGTCCTGGAGTTCCAGGGGGACTACGTCGAGTTCGACGCCTTGCCGCGCATCAGCGGCGGAAACATCAGGTTCTCGGGTTCCGTCAGGAACCGGGTCCGGTTGAGGGGAGAGGATGACCTGGGCGTACAGATCTGGTACGACCCACCGCCAGGGCCGCTGACGGCCGGTCAGCTGCTGCGGGTGAACGCCTACGATCATGGGGTCATCGTGGCGGCCCTCAGGCGGCCGCTGCCTGCGGGCCACTTTTGGCAGGAAGACGCGGGCCTGCTGGAGGTAAGTCGTTGCGCCGGCCCCGAGGAAATACCTCCCGACGCGCCGGTACCCGCCAGCCAGGCTGAGCTGGACGCCCTGATGCAGGAAGCCTATTTCCGCAACGAGGTAATCTGGAAGGAGCAGGCGCCGTTCCAGTGGATTA
>JAPPJA010000486.1:13516-18163 GCA_028874675.1 Chloroflexota bacterium | reverse complement strand
TAGGTATGGCGACTTATGCCACACCGGGAGTCTGTCGAGGGCAACGAGGAAGAGGCGCGAACTCATGCGGGGCAGAGTCGTTAATTGCCCACGTTACTCCGAGAGGTTTACATAAACACTTCCGTGCCTTGACTATCAGCAGTTGCGAAAGTAACATTGCCATTCAATAACTTAGGAAAACAGCCAGGAGGAAGGTACGTTATGCCAATTTACGAGTATCTTTGCCCCACCTGCAGCCATAAGTTCGAAAAACTGCAGTCCATGAGCGCCACAGGAGCTGATTGCCCCCAGTGCGAGCAACCCGCCAAGCGCGCTTTGTCAGTCTTCGCTTCCATAAGTTCCGGGGAATCTTCTGGAGCCGGCGAATTCAGCCAGATGCCGGTTCCTCCTATGAGAGGCGGCGGCTGCTGCGGTGGAGGCTGCTTCCACTAAAAGTGGGACCAATTACCTGGGGTAGATACCTCTGCAATTAACCTTGACACCATATTTGGCAGGTGTCAGACTACAAAAACGGTCGAAATGACTAGGTTTCTCATTCGGGCGACCATGGGTGGTTTAGAAGCTTACATATAAGGGGAGGAGATTCATGGCAGACGTCAAGGTTGAAGTTCGCGCCAACGGGCCGAACCGGGTTACCGGCCCCATAGAGATTGTTGATCAGTCCGGCAACAACTACACCATTCCTGAAGGTCAGTGGGTGTCCCTTTGCCGCTGTGGCGCTTCCAACAACAAGCCTTTCTGCGACGGCGGTCACCGCGACGCAGGATTTGAGGCTCCCAGCGAAGCTCAATAGCCTGCTTTCCTGGGAACAGGTTCCCATCCCCAGCGAGGGAACGAGAGAAGAGGGTCGGCGCCAGCCCTGAGGGGCCAGCAGTCGGCCCTCTTCCCAGTTTGATCCAGGCTGGAATTTCACGTTCAGGGTCCCCGGTAGAGGTATCCGGCCGGTTACGGAAGCAGGGAGGGTTCTTAGTGACATCCAACAGCAAGATCGACTCGGCGGCCTATGACCTCTTCGCCCAATACCGGGCCAGCCAGCTCTTTACGGCATTGCCTGGCCCCTGGGGCATCGACACCATTACCGATGCTTACGATGTGCAGCGGGAGTACCTGAAGCTCCTGGAGGGAGTTCAGGGCGACTTGGTGGGCTACAAGCTGGCCTACACCACGGCGCTGATGCAACAACAGGCAGGCTGGAATGAGCCCTGCTCCGGGGGCCTGATGGCAACAACTGTTCATCACTCACCTTGCACACTGAAGGGCAGCGAATACCGGCGACTGGGTTTCGAATGCGAAATTGCGGTGAGGCTGGGTTCCGACCTTCCCGCCACGGGCGCCCCATACGACCGGGAGACAGTTTCCGCGGCTGTGGAATCCGTGATGACGGCCTTTGAGGTAATTGACATGCGTCTGCCCGAAGGAGTGCACGGCCTGGTTCGGACATTGACCTCGGTGGCAACCAACATATCCAATGCCGGAGCGATATTGGGCCCGCCGGTTACCAATTGGCAAGACCTGGACCTGACAGCAGCAAAAGGGGTTGCAACGGTAAACGGTGAGGAAGTTGGTTCCGGTTCCGGTTCAGATGTTATGGGGCACCCCTTCGAACCTCTGGCCTGGCTGGCCAACAAGCTGGCTGGAGAAGGAGATGGGCTGCCTGCCGGTGCCATTGTAATCACTGGCAGTATAGTTCCTCCCAGATTCCTGGCGCCCGGTGATAAGGCCGTTGTTTCGGTGGAGGGGTTGGGAGATGCCACCCTCGTGGTCGAATAGACCATTGAAGGATATTGGTCCATGAAAGAAAAAGGGACGGGCGCCAAGCCTGTCCCTTTGTGCTGCGAGGCAAGGTTGCGGGGCCTCCTGAATTTGGGGCTAACGGAAACGCCGCAGCACGCGTACTCCTCGGACAGAGGCCAGACGCTCCTCGGCTACGCGGTCGGCGGCCAGGAATGTGGGAATTTCCTCCCGCTTCGAGGTATGGATAACTCGTTCCATCACCTCGTATATTCGCTCAGTCTTCTCCCGAGCCAGGTCTGGATTGTAGGCCATCCCCACCTCCGCGGATACGTTGATGATGCCACCGGCATTTACCACGTAGTCGGGGGCGTAAAGGATGCCTCGGCGGTGCAATTCCTCCCCGTCGGCGTCCGTCATCAACTGGTTGTTGGCCCCGCCCGCCACTACCTTGCATGTCAGTCGGGAAATGGTGTCGCTGTTGATGATGCCCCCCAGTGCGCAGGGGGAAAAGATGTCGCACGGTACGTCGTAGATTTCGTCCGGCGTTACGACCTTTAAGCCCATGTCTCTGGCCTTGTCCAGCGCACCCTGGTAAACGTCTGTAACGACAATCTGAGCGTCTTCGTCCAGCAGGCGCTGCGCCGTGTGGAAGGCCACTTTGCCGAAGCCCTGCATAGCGACTCGCTTGCCCCTGAGGGAGTCGGTACCCCAAGTTTCCCGGGCGCAGGCCTTAATTCCCATATATACGCCCAGACCTGTCATAATGGAGGTGTCGCCGCTGCCACCCAGGGAGAGGGGCAACCCGACGACATACCCGGTTTCCTGGCTAACGAATTCCAGGTCTCTGCCTGTGCTGCCCACGTCGGTGGTGGTCAGGTAGCGTCCCCCGAGAGTGTCCACAAAGCGGCCGTAAGCCCGGAGCAGTGCTTCCGTCTTCTGGGTATTGGGGTCGGCAATTATTACGCCCTTGCCTCCTCCAAGGTTCAGCCCGGCCGTAGCCGACTTATAGGTCATGGCCCGGCCCAGTCTCAGGGCGTCTCGCAAGGCCTCTTCCTCGGTGGTATATGGCCAGATCCGGGTCCCGCCGCAAGCGGGACCGAGGGTAGTGTCGTGAACCGCAATAATAGCCTTCAAGCCGGATGCCGGGTCGGAACACATAACCAGTTGCTCGTATCCGTATTCGCTCATGTGTTCAAACAATTCCATGTGAACCACCTCCAGCGGAGATTCGTGGTCTGAGTTGCAAGGCCAAGTTCATGCTCTTGCTTCTATTATTATACTAAATGATTAGAATTGTTTCTTCCGAGGTAAAGTCGAGATTCCGCAACAAATGTCCCAGATTCTGGTTATAGTGGTCCATTCGTTGGCCAAAGATTGTTGACACGGGTGTCAACAACCCATTAAGTTGACTTATTATGCTGAACACAGGAATCGAAGCTCCTGATTTCAAGCTTCCGCTGGCATTGGGGAGCGAGTTTTCTTTGGCGGACTGCCGGGGAACGAATCTGGTTGTTTACTTTTACCCTCGAGCCTTTACCCACGGTTGAACCACGGAGGCCAGGGAGTTTGTAAACTTCCACAATGCTTTCCAGAGCAACAACGCCCAGGTGTTGGGAATTAGCTCCGACAGCGTCGAGCGACTGCAGAAATTCGTCGAGGCTTGTGGGATAACTTTTCCAATGGGAAGTGATTCTGGCGGGCGGGTTAGTCGACTATATGACGTCAAGAGAAGATTCGGGCTGGGCACTTCCCGGATCACGTATGTGATCGACACTCAAGGCATAATACGTGACGTCTTTCATAACGAGGTCTCCATGACAAGCCATGCACTGAGAGCTCTCCAGGTGGTTAAGTCATTTAACAGTTGAGGATGCCAATGGAGTCATTGAGGACCATTGGGTAGTAAGCGCTTGAGCCCTAAGACAGCTGTCGTATCCCTGTGTATCCCTGGTTGAAGAATAAACCAAAGCCACGGTGGAACGCGCATTTGCCATTGACCGTCATTGCGGCTCAGGCCGGAATCCCGTCTGGTCCGGAACGGGCCCAGGCAATCAAAGTGAGAAACTCTGGATATCTGCGGAAGCCGGTATGACGATGACAACCCTGCGAATCCCTCTAAATGTGGTTTAAATCTTGGCTTTTGTTCAGGATGGGCTATGGAACTTTACGTGAGATTCTTTGCACTGTACCGGGAACGGGCCGGCTGCAATTTGGCGAAGGTAACCCTGCCTGAAGGTACAACGGTAGCTGACCTGGTAGCAGCAGTCAGAGATCGATTTCCACAGCTCGCTCCACCTGATGTGAAGATTGTGGTGGCCGTAAACGAAGAATACGCCGAGCCGGAAACCTCGCTCCAGGCAGGCGACGAGATTTGCTTTATACCTCCGGTAAGCGGAGGGCAGGCAAACCCGGACACTTCCCCTTAAACTAGCCGCGTTGAGGTATTTTGAATGAGCGAAATGATTGTCATCACCCGCAAGGAACTTAACCCCGACGACTTCACCAGCCTGGTTCGCCGGGATGAAAATGGCGCCGTCGTTACTTTTTTGGGCACGACGCGGGATACCTTCGAAGGTAAGCGTGTGATTCGGCTGGAATACGAGGCCTACGAAGAGATGGCCTGGCGTAAGTTGGAGGAAATTCGGCAGGAGCTCAAGGCAGAGTTCGGACTTGAAGACGTGGCAATCGGTCACCGAATTGGAGTCGTGGATATCGGCGAAATAAGCCTGGTAGTCGCAGTGGGCTCTCCCCACAGAAGCGAAGCCTTCTATGCCTGCCACGAAGCGGTGAACAGGCTGAAGCACTCGGTTCCCATCTGGAAAAAGGAATTCTACGAGGGTGGCGAACACTGGGTAGCTTGCGAAGACCACGAGTTCAAAGAGGGCTCTGAGGCGGCAACCCAGGCCGCGCCGA
>JAPPJA010000486.1:0-13506 GCA_028874675.1 Chloroflexota bacterium | reverse complement strand
TAACGACTAACCCTTGGCCATAAGGCGACCCCTCCTGGTCACCCTGACGGGGACGATTTCGCTCCTGTTCTTCTTGATTCTCACACTTCCGGTTTCTCTCTTCTCCAGTGAGCATGCCCTTCAGGTAAGGTTGTGCCGTCTGGATGTGACTCCCTGCCAGAGTGAATTGAACCTGCCTGTGGGTAGGGGCGTCGATTTGGGCCTGCGACTGTTGACTTCTCAGCGCCTGTTCAACTCTGCGAGCTCAGAGATGGTTTCATGGCATGTGAGCCTTGACCTGGAAGGAAATGACACCTTGAAAGTGGTCTCCTTCCCAAACAGGAACATGCCCTTCCGGGAGAGTGGACACCCCGATCTTGTCTTGAACGAATGGCGTCGCCTCTCTACCGATAGCATTCCCCCAAACAGGGAACCAGGATTCTTTGGATTTAGAAACTCCTATGACTCGGAGCAAGGAATCCTCCAGTACGGCGTGACGCTGGTTGGTGCCGACGGGGACTCAGAGAAGAGCGCCGCAGTTCCTCTTTCCTCCTGGGAAGAGAGGCTTCTGGGTTTGTTTACCATGGAGGGGAGTGCTATTGGGACGGTGAACCTCATCCCAGTAACAGGCAATAACGCCGGTTCCAGGATTGCGGTCCTGGATGAGCTTGGCGAGGTTCGCGTGATTGATGCGGCCGTCCAGACGCCCCTGGCGGTAGTGAATGTTGGCCCGAATGCTGAGAAAGCCAGAATTGAAGGACATGTGGGGTCAGATGTTCCCCGGCACGACGGAGAATCGACTCCGTACCGTGACCCATTTCAGATAGAAATCTGGCGGCGGGGCGCAGTCCCTCCCTGGAAAGGAGGCCAGGATCAGCCGCTGGTCACCTACTTCAACATTGAATCGGACAAGACCGGTAGCTTCAGCGTAAGTGACATCTCTCCCCAGTTAATCCCTTCCGGAATCTACGATCTGAGGTTGAAGGGAGAGAGTACGCTGTCGGCGGCGCAGAATGGGAAGAACATTGACACATCCGGGGAAAGTGCAAGCGAACTGCCATATGTGGTGAACGCAGATTTTGGCGCCCTTCCCGGTGGCGACTTGAACGGCGACAACCTGATAAATGAAGCGGACTTGTTGGCCCTCAAGTCCGTATTTGGAGCACGTTCAAAGTCGGTGGATGGTGGAATGGCGGCGGACCTGAACAGGGATGGCGTGATAGACGGCCAGGATTTCTCGTTGATGGCCGTCAACTATGGAAGGCGGGGCGAGTGACCAAACCCTCATTGGCGAGGGATCAGACCCATTTGGCGAAATGTTTGGTGATTTACCGCTGACCTATAGGGCTATCGTAGCGCTGACTTCCGCAACCAGTTTGTTGTCCTGGTTCTCGATCCTGACCATACATTGGACCTGGTTGAAGTCCCCTTGTGTGTCCTTGCCGACCACGTGACCCGAAAGGCTGATGGTGTCCTCCGGCAAGACCTCGGCCAACATTACCAGGCTCAGCCTGCTCCCTTTGGCCGTAATTGATTCCAGCGGAAACCCCTTTTCCAGCAACTCGGTGGCGTAGGAAATCAGGGCCTGACATGCGGCGGGAGTATTGTCGGAATCGGGAGTCCCAGGACTCTCCCCTGTTTGCTCCTGAATGGCCAGTTCACGAAACTTCTTGATGGTCTCTTCAGTTTCCCACTTGACCAGGATGGGCAGTTCGTCGCCAACACTGACCGACTCAAAGGTGGTGTTTCTTGCCCACAATCTCGCCAATTCATTCACCCGAATCCACAGATTATTGCCTTGATTTTCTAACTTCCATTATCCACTGCGGGCAAGGCCAGGCCAACCGTCTTTGAAGTGCGGCGTATTGCCGCTGGATTCCGGGGTTATGCTAAACTTGGCTGTCTTTATTTCCGGGCAGGTGTTTCATCCTTCCTGTTCATAGTTGGAGGCTGCAGCAAATGACCACTATTGAAGATTCCAACAAGCGAGGCATGGTTGTAGTGGCCCATGCCGACGATGCCGAGTGGGGCTGTTCCGGCACTGTAGCCAAGTTGTGTGACGAAGGCTGGGAAATGGTTTACGTGCTGTGCACTGACGGCAGCAAGGGCATTGACGACCCTGAGATCAGCAGTAAAGAGTTGATTCGCATCCGGGAGGCGGAACAGACCAACGCGGGCACGGTGCTGGGCCTGCACGACGTGGTTTTCCTGGGGTACGAGGATGCTATGCTGCAACCCACGCTGGACCTGCGCCGGGACATCGCCAGGCAAATCAGGCGTTACCGTCCTGACCTGGTGATTTGCCAGAATCCGGCAAGGGACCTGGTAGGGCGCGGCTATATTGGCCACCCGGACCACTTCGCCGCGGGAGAGGCCACCTTGTCGGCCATCTATCCCACGGCCAGGGACCGGTTGACCTTTCCTGAGTTGCTGGAGGAGGGGCTGGAACCCCACAAGGTACGGGAACTCTGGATTATGGACCGGCAGAACGCCGACCAATACGTTGACGTGACCGACTACATTGAAGTTGCGGTGAATGCGCTACGCGCCCATGCGAGCCAGGTGGACCATGACGATGCTGAGAAGTACCTGAAGGGCTGGCGAAGTGATATTGGCGCAGAGGTGGGCTTCCAGTTTGCGGAAGCTTTCAAGAGGTTTGTCCTGGGCTAGGTGGATTTCGGACCTGGAGCGACTACACAGGCGGGGCATCAAGCCCCGCCCGTTTTGTTCTGCCTGGGTGAACGCGTGTTGACCTAGTCGGGTTTGTGAGCAACTACCTTGACGCTGGCTACGTTGAGGGAGACTCCTTCGCTGTCGAATCGAAGGTCCTCGTCAGTGGTTTCTACGCCAACGAAGCCCGCGCGCGACAGGCGATCAAGGTAAACCGATTTGTCCTCCGCGCCCCCTACGCAGGCCACCCAGGCTTCGGCATCGGTGACCGCAGGTCCATCAGGGCTAAGGGCCACCATATCTGAAACGTGCATCCGGCCGCCCGGGGCCAGGACCCGGAAAGCCTCCTGGAAGACTGCGTCCTTGTCCGGAGACAGGCAAATGACGCAGTTGGATATGACCACATCAACACAGCTGTCCGGCAGGGGAATGTTCTCCATTTCCCCTTCGACAAATTCCACATTCTTCAGGCCGGTGGTGGCCAAGTTCTTGTGGGCAAGCTCCAGCATGTCCGGAGTCATGTCCAGGCCGGTAACATGGCCGGATTCCCCCACTTGCTGGGCAGCCAGGAAGCAGTCAATACCGCCGCCGGAACCAAGATCCAGGACTCTCTCGCCCTGCTTGAGGCCTGCCAGGGCGGTGGGGTTGCCGCAACCCGCGGATGCTGCCACAGCTTCGGCTGGCAGTCCTGCTACCTGCCCTTCATTGTAGAGACGAAGAGCGCGCTCGGCATCGGATGGTCCGCAGCAACCGGCGTCACCGTCGGTGTCACACTGGCTGTCGGAAAGTTCTATGACTCCGCGCGCTCGGGCGCCGTAACGCTCCTGAACGTAGCGCTTAATTTCATTCTGGTCTGAAGCCATGCAATTCCTCCCTTGAAAAGCGAATCTAATTGTTCAAGGCCGCATTTATTTGAGCCGGTGGAGCCTAAAGTATATGGTTTGGCTGGGTGCTGGGTCAATTTGACCGGCGGGCATGGCAAGGCAATCGCGTCCTAAAGTGTCTCAATGCTCTTGAAGGAAGTATTGTTGCTCTGAGCCTGCCGAAGGGTCTGAAATTTCGGCCTGCAAAGGCTATTGGACCACTGGTCAGTGCCTCAAGGCTTGCCTTGCAGGTTCTTCAACTTCGCCGAGATTGGCCCTCAATTAAGACGCGATTGCCCTGAGGCCGGCGCCCTGTCTTCAATTCGTGCCAGGTTTCTATGTTAGAATGGGCCAAATCCTCGGATAAGCTTGAATCAAGTAAAATATCCAGCATATTTTGCCCGGAGGTTATAGCTATGATTGACCAGGTCGAACTGATGAACATTGTTAACAAGTACCGGGATAACGCGGTGATTGTGCCCGCCATGCGGGCCAACATCGGCTGGGCCGAAGTGTCCGACAATGTCGTCCGGGACGTTCCGGCCAGTGGCGCCATGGGCAAGACCAACTCCTTCGCCCTGGGAGTGGCGCTGGCAAAGCCGGAGGAGAAAGTAATTATCTTCGACGGAGACGGCAGCTTATTGATGAACCTGGGAGCCCTGGTAACCATCGCCAACAAAGCTCCCACCAACCTCTATCATTTTGTAATGGATAACGGGGTTTACGCCACGACAGGCGGTCAGGAAGTACCGGGCGCTCAAACCACTGACTACGAAGAGATGGGCCGTTCGGCCGGCTATGCCAACAGCTATTCCTTCGACAATCTGGAAGACTTCGCCGTTCAGGCCGAGCAAATTCTGAGCGAAGAGGGACCTTCCCTGATTCACGTTAAGACAGTGCCCAACATCCGCTATCCCGAGGAACGGATGGGCGGCGGGAGCAATCGGCGGACTCCCCAGGCAATTCAGGAGTTGATGGAGGAGTTCGGTCTGAAATAGGGGTTATTCCAGTGGGACAGCGAACTGGCTGGACCATCTGCAACGGCAACTGGGACAAGACTGACAGAGGACTAGCGATGAAAATAACCGGCTACAACACTCGGGTTGTACGCGTACCGGCGGATAACCCCTTGGTGGACGGCATACCGATAGGGCCCGGCACCAGGGACTTTGTGACCCTAGAGCTTGAAACGGACGAAGGAATACAGGGCATCGGCTACTCTTTCATTCCCGGCATGGTGGGCAATCCCCTTTTCACTGCATTGAAGGTAACCGTAGATGCCATGTGCGAGATTATCATCGGCGACGACCCCATGGGCATTGAAGCCATTGTGGCCAAGTTGAAGCGGCAGACCGGCACAATTGGCCCGGGTATGTTCAACTTCGCCCTGGCCGGCGTTGACGTGGCCCTGTGGGACATTAAAGGCAAGGCCTTTGGACTGCCTGTTGCCACCCTCTTGGGCGGCCACCGAGACCGAGTGCCCACCTACGCCAGCGGTCAGCTGACGCGGGACCGCAACCTCGAGTTCCTGGCCGACGTCGGAAGTCGCCTGGTGGAGAAGGGCTTCAAGCAAATGAAGACTCAGATGGGAGCCGAGCCCTCTGCCGACGATGAAGTGGCGCGCATCCGGGTAATGCGCGAAGCCATTGGACCGGACATTGATCTGATGTGCGACATCAACCAGCTTTGGGACGTCAACCGCGCCATATCCATAGGGAAGCGCGTTGAGGAGTACAACCTGTTCTGGCTGGAAGATTTGACCACTTACGATGACTACCAGGGTCTGGCGCGCATTGCTGACGCCTTAACGACTCCCCTGGCATGCGGCGAGTATGTATTTGGCATCGCACCCTTCCGGCAATTGATTGAAAATCGGTCTATCGACATTGTGATGATTGACCTGATGCGGGTGGGGGGCATTACTCAGTTCCAAAAGGTTGCCGGAATGGCCGAGGCATTCAACATGCCTGTCGTCAGCCATGTGGCCCCGGAAGTGCAGGTTCACAACGTGGCGGCTATTCCCAACGGATTGACTGTGGAGTATATGCCCTGGTCGCTGCAGCTGTTTGAAGATACTCCGGCCATTGTGGACGGCGAAATCGTGGTCCCGAACAGGCCGGGCCTGGGTCTGGCTTTCAGCGAGGAAGCAATGAAGCAGTACGCGGTTTAGACCGGCTTTTTGAGGGAGAAGGTGACAGGGAGAGCAGCCCCAACCGGATCCCACAAACTCAGAGTACCGCGTATGCCAGTTCATCTATAGGTATAGGAGCAGAAACAATGACCGCCCAGCTACGCATTTACACGATAAACCGCGGAATGATGGATTCCTGGCTTACAGTGTTCAATGAGCATATCCGGCCACTGCACGAGAGGCTGGGGATTCCCGTTGTGTCTTCCTACGTCAATGCCGACCGGACCGAGTTTATCTGGGTGCGTCGCTTCAGCAATGCGGAGGAAATTCCCGACAAGGAGGCTGCTTACTTCGCTTCTCCCGAACGTACCGCCCTGGGCGATATTCCCACCAGCCATATCGCCAAGATGGAGGTAACAGTAATGGACGAGGTCGTGGTCTGACGTGGGGCTTCTGGAATCCTGTTGCCTATGCTGGGCGTAATACCAATCGGGTAGCGCCTTTGATAGCGAGGTTAGTCCCGGTGAGAATATTGCGGAAGGTCTGGCAGGTTTTAAGGGGGGCGGGAATTGTTGTAAGCGCCCGCCCGGCAGGCAGCTACGGCCAGTTCCTTTCGGACACGGTTCAATACCACCATTGAGGCCCGAGGCCGTGACCCTCAGTTGAGGGCAATGTACCCGGGAGCAGGTCCTTAATCAGAAACGGGATGCCGAATCAGGCATCCCGTTTCCTCGTGGCCGGCGGCCATCAGGTCGAGGCCCGTAAGGCTACAATTTCTTCACCATCTCCACGTGAGGGATATCCACTTCCAGAAACACCTCACCCTGCTCGCGGTAGCCATGACCGGCGTAGAAACTCTTGACGTATTCCTGGGCGTGGAGGAGGCAATGGGTCATACCCTGGGCGCGGGCCGCATTCTCCAGGAATTCGAGGATCAGTCCCCCGACTCCGTGCCTTCGCCACTCCCGGTCCACGGACATGCGGCCCACACGGCAGGTCCCCGCTGGGTCACCTTCCACCAGCAGCATTCTGCCGGTACCGATTACTTCGCTGTCCTTGAATACGACGGCGTGGGTGGCGGTGGCATCGGCATCGTCCAGCTCTTCTTCAGCCGGAATCTGCTGCTCCACCACGAATACTCTCATGCGAACGTTGATGGCAGCTTCGAGTTCTTCCTCAGTCTCCACCAGTTTAACGGTAAATTCAGCCACTGAAATGTTCCTGATGCCTGAGTTTAGAGGGATGCTGGGAACTCGGGCCAACCTGTCCATTCTGTAATACCGGCCAAAGCAAAACGCCGGCAGAAGGTTACCGGGCCAGGCCGTAGGCGATGGCCTTGAGTCCGGCATCCTCGGAATCGTTGAGCCGGGCCGCCACGTCGGCGATGAGTTTGCCGCAGGCGGTGCTGCCCCAGAACCAGCGATGCAGGGCCTCTTCGTCGGCTTCTTTGTTCTGCTCCATGCGTGCTTCGTACAAGAACGCCTTGAGGTCGTCGGCGCAGTAGCGGATGAACTGGTGCCTGGAAGTGGTGGCCGGCCGTTCGGACATGTCGGCCTGCTCCTCTCCCGCGGCACACATCTCCAGGAAACGGACAACGCCTCGGAACCTTCTTTGGGGGATTCCGCACAGGCCCACTGCGGTGCGTCCACCGTTGTTTTCAAGCCAGCGTTCGTAAAAGGCCCGCATGGCCGTGATTTCGTCGGCGGCGCTGCGGGCAGGTGGAGCGGTATCGGAAATTACCTGGGAAGCCTGGGGCATGGCCGTGGGAGCGGAATCGTCTGGAAAATCCACCAGCACCGGTCCTTCAGGAGACTTGAGCATGTCGAAGGCCATACTCAGGACCTCATGCTGGCAGGCGGAGTCGTTTGGTCTGCCCAGGGCGAAACCGAAAAAGAAGGGTACAAAGAGGGCCCGGGGCGGCTTCACCTTTTCGGCGTGCTCCCTGACCATGGCGATGGTCACGGTAGCGATACCGTGTTCTTCGAATACCCGGGCCAGCACACTCACGGTGTGCGTGCAAAGAGGTCAAGTGGGGGTAAGGAGGACGACGTCCACTCCTTCGTCCTTGAGTCTGGCAGCAACCTCGGGCCCGGTCTCTTCTATTACGCCGCTGGCATCCCGGAGGGCGCCCATAAAGGAATAGAAGCTGGTGGAAAGAGCGCCGACTTCGCCACTGGAAACCAGCTCCCGCAACCGGTCCACCGGAAATGTGACATTCAGATCGCGGTATATGCCGGTATGGTCGAAGCCGATGGAGAAGTGGCTTTGCACCACATCGGCCGGGTCGCAGTCGCTGGGGATTACTCGGTAGGAGTATTCGCCGCCGGGGTCGTCGCGAGTGAAGGGCTGGTCGTTCCGGAGGTGAAGACCGGCCGAAGTCACAAGGGCGACTTTGCACTGGGAAAGAGGCTTGCCCGGTCTGACCCAGGGAGTGGATTCATGCTCCTGGCAGGGGAAAAACTCAAGGGTCCTGCGCTGTACTTCGCTCAGGGTTTCCAGTCGGGGCATGGCCACCTCCTCGTCAGGGCAGAGCTGAGGGTCTGAGATTTTGCAAGTCCGGAAGAGGGATTCGGGAAACAGTTTCAAGGCTCAACGGCAGGCTGGCAGTTGTGATCAGGGGCGACTGCCCGAAGGGCGCCACCCCCGTACTGCCCTGACATTTCCACTGGAAATGGCCATTGAAAAGCCGTCCTTAGTTGAACATTATGGCTCCCCGTCCAATTTCGCCGTAGTCCATGTCGCCGTAGGCCTCGTTGATCTGGTCCAGGGTGTAGTGCCGGACCACCAGGTCGTCCAGGTTCAGCTTGCCGGAAAGATAGAGCTCCACCATGGTAGGCATATCGGTCCGGGACCGGGCTGAACCGTAGTAGGTGCCACGGAGGGTCTTTTCGTTGCGGACGAGGTCAACGGCATTGATGGGAGCTTCGGCGCCCATTGGGGCAATGCCTACGACGGTAACGGTGCCGCTCTTGCTGCACATGTCGTAGGAGGCCTTGACTGTGTCCGCCGAGCCGAAAACTTCGAAAGTATAGTCGGCGCCGCGTCCCCCGGTGAGTTCCTTTACCTGGGCAACGGGATCCCGGTCGGCGGCATTGACCGAATGGGTAGCGCCGAACTTCATGGCAAATTCCAGCTGGCTTTCCCGGATATCGACGGCGATTATCTGGGAGGCGTTGAGGAGTTTGGCGCCCATAATTACATTGAGGCCCACGCCGCCGCAACCGACCACCGCCACGGTGCTGCCCGGCTGTACCTTGGCGCTGAACATGGCGGCTCCCACGCCGGTGGGGACGCAGCAGCCGATCATGGCCGCTTTGTCCATCGGCAAGTCGGTGTTGGTGGGAATGCAGCCGGTCTCAGGAACCACGGCGTATTCGGCAAAGCATGCAACCTTCCCCATGTGGTGGATGCTCTGATCACCCTTGTGGAGGCGAGTGGTGCCATCAAGCATAAAGGGTCCGGTGGCCATATGCAGGTCGCAAAGGTAGGAATGGCCCTCCAGGCAGGACTTGCAGCGTCCGCAGGCGGGCACGAAAGAAAGAATGACCTGATCGCCAGGCTTGGTAAGCGTGACGCCGGGACCTACTTTCTCCACGGTGCCAGCGCCCTCGTGGCCCAGCACGGCAGGCAGGGCGATGGCGGCATCGCCATGCATAAAGTGCCGGTCGCTACGGCACACGCCCGCCGCGCCAATCTTGACCATAACTTCGCCGGCCTTGGGTTCGTCCAGGTCCACGTCCTCAACCACCAGGGGTTGACCATACTCGTACAAAACGGCAGCCTTCACTTAAGGGCCTCCTGATTCTGTTTAGGGCCTATCATCGGCATTCGACTACCGTATGTCAACCGGGATTGCCTGTGGGAATGGCCCCATCAATACACGACCCTGGTGGGTTCGTACCGGAGAAGTTCTTCTTCGTAGGTTGCTAATGTGGCGCGGCGCAAAATAATGTAATATTCTTCCCGTCGTAGTCCTTCACCGTCAGGTGTTATCGAATCAAGCCATATCTGCCAGGGGAGTCCTGGATGCTGGAATTAAGGCAAATAACCGCCGACGAATTCGTTGAGTGGGTCAGAGTCGAGGCCCGCGCCTATGGCAACCGGCTCAACGCCGACCCGGAGGTGCTGCGGCCGCACTTTGACCTGGACCGGTCGATAGCCGCATTCGACGATGGCAAAATTGTGGGCGGAGCCCATTCTCACCTCCAGGAAATATCCATCCCTGGAGCAACCTCCCCAATAGCAGGGGTCGCGAACATTGAAGTCCAGCCCACCCACAGGCGCAGGGGCATCATGACAATGATGATGCACCACCAGCTAAAGGACATCTACGAGCGCGGAGAGCCGCTGGCTGGCCTGTTTGCTTCGGAGAGCGTGATCTACGGGCGCTTTGGGTATGGCGTTGGTTCACTCAGGGAAGAATGGAGTATTGAGCGGCACTACACCGGTTATGCCCAGCGGCATGAGACTCCCGGCAGGTTCGCCTTCATCAATCCTCCAGAGATCGGGACCCTGCTGCCTGACGTTTTTCGCCGCAGCACCTTGGGCAGGCCGGGGGTGTTCCAGAAAGCTTCACATCTCTGGGAACGGGAAGCCAGCGCGCCGGAGCACCGGCAAGGCGGTCGGGGCGGAATTTTTTACGTTGCGTACTACGAGGGTGACCGGATGGAAGGCTACGCCCGATACCGCACCGGCGAGGGAACAGTCTCGGTGCAGGAACTGATGGCGGCATCCCGCACGGCTGCCGCATCCCTGTGGCGTTTCTGCTTTGACACAGACCTGGTTACCAGGGCCGAAGCGGAACGGCGTCCGGTGGACGACCCACTGACGTGGATGCTGGCCGACCCGCGCAGATTAAACCGGGGGACTCGGGACGGCCTGTGGCTGCGCCTCGTGGACGTGGCCGCAGCCCTGTCAATGCGACAGTACACTGCAGAGGGCAGGCTGGTGTTCGAGGTGCGGGATGAGGTGTGCCCCTGGAATGCCGCTCGCTTTGCGCTGGAAGCGACCTGCGAAGGGGCCCATTGCAAGGCCACGGAGGCCGCACCGGATATTTCGATCGGCGTAGCCGCATTGGCATCCGCCTTCCTGGGGGGCGTCAGCTTCAGCACGCTGGAGCAGGCAGGCCTGGCAGACGAAAATGAGGCAGGGGCGCTGGAGCGGGCCAACCGAATGTTTGCTGTACAACAACAGCCCTGGACTCCCTGTGGTTTCTGACGGGCCGCACCAAGATTGACTAATGGGCTGGCAACTGGGCTAGGCAAACCGTTCCTCGACCGGCGTGCGGGCTGGAGGGAGATTCCGGACCCTCTAACAAAGCCCAGGTAACAATATCTCACCTGCAATCAAACAGCGAGACTCAAGGCGCCATGGCCCTAAACGCCGGGCCCCACCGGTATCTCCTCAGCCTGGCTTGGAACAGACCGCTCACAGTTGCGGAAGATAACCGCCCCGCTCCCAGCGGATTACTGCTTTGGCTGAGCTATGCCTCAGCCAGCGGTACAGAAAAGGACACCCGGTAGTTGTCGTCGGCGCTTCGGGCGATGTGACCGTGACCGGTCAGGTCTTCTGCAATGATGATGTCCCCTGGAAACAGGCGTTTTACAGTACCGTCGGCGGTTTCGTATTCAGCGGCCCCAGAGAGGGCGATTACGTATTGGCGTCGAGGCGCTGTGTGGTAGTCCTCGACGTAGGGCGGCTCCCGGCGAGTCAGGTTTATCGTACCGGGTCCCACGCGGTTCATAATTTCGGCAAACTGGTCCAGGGTTAAGTCCTCGAAGTGGGACTCACCGTCGTCTCCGGAATATATGCGCACTATTTGCATAATTCTCTCCTGCTGGATTGGGATGCGTGGTTATATCTTAGCCGAATCCGGAAGGCCCGGGGAGCGGCTTCGGACTCAGGGAGCCCTCTCCGGGGCATAGAGCCAGCCTTCGAGCATTACTGCGGGGTCAAATCCCGCTTGGCCCCTTTCCGTTGGCTTGGGAAAACGTTCCGGCGCTGCAGCCCACAGCGCCGCGGCCACCGCTGCAACCATGGAGTCCAGCGCATCGTGGCTGCGAACGGCCAGGTCACGGAAGGCGCCAAACTCAAAAAAGATTGGGCTCGCCCTACCAGACAGCCCATTGACTATTGACAGCCGTCTTTCAATGGCTCGCCGCCCTCCCTTGTATCCCTTGAATGGCAACCCCAGCCTCCTCAATACTGCTCCAGGCATGACTTCCAGCAGTACGGTTACTTCTGCAGTCCCCTGCCTGGAATACTCGGGCAACGGGGGCACAGACATCGCATTGGCTGAATTGCCAGACCACAGGACGTGCAGCATCTGCATACCCCGAAAGGTCATGGGCACCATGATGGGATTGACCACGTGCAGGCAGGAGTAGCTCTCCGGGGGGTCGCAGGCCCGCTTTGGTTCGCCGTGGGTAGCGACAAAGTCATCCCTCAATTCAAGAAAGCTGGCATAGTCCATGCCGGCCGCTGCCGCCCAGAGGTCCGGCATAGTCATGCTGCCGGGCATCCAGTAGTCCACAAAAGCCCTCGGTGTAGCGAAGGGAAAGTCCAGGGCGGCGATGGTGGGCCCGGAGCAGGCGGCCAGTGTTGTGGTCAAGTCTGCCCGGTTGATCCTTGCGCAGGTCTCCAGTGTGAGGCAGGTGCCTTCCAGGGCGCCCCTGGTGAACCAGGTATTGTTGTCAGCCCGGGCGCCGCTGAAATCGACGCCCATGATGGTAGTCATCGGGTCTGCTCCACCGGCTCTGGCGAACCCGGCCGTATCGGTCTGCCCAGGCAGTCAATCTTGTGGCTCATTGCTCTGGGTAGTATAGTCTTGCACGAACAATAACCCAATTAACGCGAGGAGAATGATGAACCTGACCGCACGACGTGAAAGATATCGCGCAATTCTCGCGGGTGACCGGTGCGTCCACCCCGCATCTGTCTTTGACCCCATCTCCGCCCGTGCCGCGGAGGATATTGGTTTTGAAGTTGGAATGTTTGCGGGTTCCATTGCCTCAGGTACGGTCCTGGGCGCCCCGGACCTGATTGTATTGACCTTGACTGAATTTGCCCAGCAGATTCATCGCATCTGCCGAGCCGGTGACCTGAGCCTGATGGTTGACGCGGACCACGGTTACGGAAATGCCCTCAATGTCCGCCGCACCGTGGAGGAGCTGGAAACCGCCGGAGTGTCCTGCCTGACCATTGAGGACACCCAGCTGCCCCTGGGATTCGGCGCCGCCGGCGAGGGAGAGCTGATTTCCGTAGAAGAGGGCGTGGGCAAGATGAAGGCCGCCCTTTCGGGTCGCCAGGACCCCGCGCTGGTCGTGGCTGGGCGCTCCAGCGCCCTGCGGGTAACCGGACTCGAAGATGCCATCAAGCGAGCCAAGGCCTACGAAGCGGCTGGGGTAGATGCCATGTTCCTGGCCGGGGCCCAGACCCGCGCCGAAGTTGAGGCCGTGGCTGCCGAGGTAAACATTCCGCTGCTCCTTGGTGGAGCCGGCGGCGAGTTGGCCGACCTGGACTTCCTGAGCAGGGCTGGCGTCCGGGTTGCCCTGCAGGGGCACCTGCCCTTTGCGGCGGCAATCAAGGCTGCCTACGACACCATGAAGGCCTTGCGAGACGGGGTTAAGCCGGCAGACCTTACCGACCAGCTGGCTTCACCCGAGCTGATGAACCAGCTTACCCGCCGTGACAGCTACAACCAGTGGGTCAAGGACTTTTTGGGGTAGCGGGCCAAAGAGCTTAGTAATCAACTGATTCGCTATGGTGATTGTGAAGCACTTTTCGGTTGGAGATTGTTTAACAGGCTGTCTCTCGCTTAGACGTATCGTTTGAGTAGAGTCTGCAATCATCTTACTGTTGGTT
>JAPPJA010000540.1 GCA_028874675.1 Chloroflexota bacterium | reverse complement strand
AGCTAAGGGTCCAGTCTTCATCCTTTCCACAGGGAACAGTGGCCCCAAAATCCTCGTCAAACTTTTTGGAGCTCTTGTCTCGACCCTGGGGTCCAACGTGGGGTGGGTCGTAAACCACAGTGCCGAATTGGGAGTCCGGGACACCAACCATTTCCCGATTGTCCCCAACAATCATCGGGGCATATTTGGGGTCGATATCCATTGATATAACATGTCGTGACGACCCCTTCCAGAACCTGCCCCGGTTAAACGTAGCATCAAGAATTGGCTCTGGATCGATGGATGCGTAGAACTGCAACATCGATTCAATCAGTTCACCGTCGCTACCCTCCCATACGCTGCTAATGGGAGAGTATTTGACCTCGGGGGACTGAAAAAGTTCAACCAAAACGGCTACCCTCGGTTAAGCTATCCGTATGCTACCCCCCCAATATCCCAAGATGTCGAGTGCGACTTGTCAGTGCCTTATCTTGACGAAGGACAGGTCCCGTGCCGGCTCCGGCAATGGCTATAGCGCCCACAAGCAGCCGAACGGATGCAAGGACTACGTTAGCGCACCATTGTTTCAATAGTAGCTGCGCGGAGAAAAACGGTTCTTGCCGCAGGTTCATCTCACTTGACCTCATTCTGTATTTGAGCGTTTCTTCCAGAAGGCCAGAAGAACTCCAACTCCAGGTCTCTATTGCGGTCATCACAAAAGACTCTGGCCCGAGCAATATTGGTGTACCACGCCTGGCGGAGTATTTCTCAGGTCTGGTTTGTTCACTCCATGGTAGGCGGAGGTTTCGCAGCACGGGAAGGGGCGATTGACAGCCGCCCCGAACTGCACGGGAGGCAGCACAAGTAGAGGTCTAAGTGCGATAGCCATGAAGCGAGGCCATGGCAATCGCGCCTTAAATGGAAGGTGATACTTTCAACAAAGGTCATGGTCCCTGAGCCAGGCCGAAGGGCTCAGAGTGACAATCAGTTAAGACGCGTTGCCCTGGTAGCGGAATTTCCTCCATTTGCGCCCCCAATCCGCCCCGTGCTATAATCTCTCGGTGTTAGAGAAGATGAGATAGAAGGTACTGCATTTGTAATGCTGGATGCTGACGTACGGGAACGAATAACGCGGGAATACCGGACCCACCCCAACGATACCGGGTCCACCGAGCTTCAGGTCGCCATCCTGACCGAGCGGATTCGGCAGGTTACCGACCACCTCCGCAGCCACAAGAAAGACTTCCACTCCCGCCGTGGCCTGGTCAGCATGGTGTCAAAGCGCCGCAGGCTACTCAATTACCTCAGTAACGAAGACGTTAACCGCTATCAAACCCTGATAAGTCGGCTGGGACTGCGCCGATAGTCCCGATGACGCCGGCCTGGCGCACGGCCAGATTTCCACGCGCCGTCTTCTTGCCCCGGTAATAGCCGCCCGTCTGCTCAACGTGCTAGCTTCGCGTTTGTCTCCTCTCCATTTATCTTTAATGTGCGAGGTTATGTAATATCCCCATGCCTGAAGCTACAGTAGTAGAACGAGTTATCGGCAACGAGAAACTGGTGATCGAGTCGGGCAAACTGGCCTTTCAGGCCCATGGTTCGGCCGTCCTCACCTACGGCGACACGGTGGTTCTGGCCACCGCCGTGATGGCCGACAAGCCCCGGGCCGACATTGATTTCCTGCCCCTGACGGTGGAGTTTGAAGAGCGGCTATACTCCGCGGGCAAGATTCCGGGCAGCTTCTTCCGGCGGGAAGGACGTCCCGGCCAGGAAGCCATTCTCTCCGCCCGTCTCACCGACCGCTCCATACGCCCCCTCTTCCCCAAGGGACTGCACAACGAGGTCCAGGTTATCCTCACCGTCCTCTCCGCCGACCAGAAGAATCCCCCGGAAATCCTGGGCATGATCGGCGCCTCGACGGCCCTGTCCATTTCCCACCTGCCCTTCGCCGGTCCCATCGGCGCCTGCCGCGTTTCCTACAACGACGGCGGGTTCATTGTGAACCCCACCTACGCCGAAATTGCCGAGGGCCAGTTGAACATGGTAGTGGCCAGCACCCGCGATGCCATTATGATGGTGGAGGCGGGTTCCTACGAGGTATCCGAAGAGGTCATCCTCGAGGGCATCCAGAAGGCTTTCCAGGCCAACCTGATCACCATTGACCTGATAGACGAGCTGGTGAGCAAGGTCGGCCAGCCCAAGCACGAAGTTTCAGAGGACACCGAGGCAGAAGAGAGTCTGGACGCCCAGATCAAGGCCATCGTCAACGGCCGCGTGACCGAAATCCTGGAGCAGAACTCCTTCAAGGCGGAACGGGACGAGGGTCTGGACCGTATTGAAGAAGAGGTCGCCGAACAGCTGACCGAGGAATTCGGCAAGAACAAGGTGGCCGAAGGGTTCAAGAACGTGGTCAAGGGCGAAGTACGCCGCCGCATCCTGGACCTGGGCGTACGGCCCGACGGCCGCAGCCTGTCGGAAATCCGGCCCATTTCCTGCGAGGTAGGCGTATTGCCCCGCACCCACGGTTCGGGACTCTTTACCCGGGGCCAGACCCAGGTGCTGTCGGCAGCCACCCTGGGGCCCCTGAACATGAAGCAGACCCTGGACACCCTGTCTCCCGACGATACCAAGCAGTTCATGCACCACTACAACTTCCCGCCCTACTCGGTGGGCGAGGCCCGTCGGGTGGGTTCCCCGGGCCGGCGGGAAATCGGCCACGGCGCGCTGGCGGAGCGGGCAATCCTGTCCTCTCTGCCCTCCGAGAACGAGTTTCCCTACACTATCCGCGTGGTTTCCGAGGTGCTCAGTTCCAACGGCAGCACTTCCATGGGCAGCGTCTGCGGCACCAGCATGGCCCTGATGGACGCCGGTGTGCCCATGAAGAGCCCGGTGGCCGGCATCGCCATGGGCCTGGTAACCGACAACGATGGCCGCTATGCCGTCCTCAGCGATATACAGGGTATTGAGGACTTCCTGGGCGACATGGACTTCAAGGTGGCCGGTACGGCCGCCGGCATCAACGCCCTGCAGATGGACATCAAGCTGAAGGGGCTGGACGAGGACATCCTCCGGCAGGCGCTGGAGCAGGCCCGCCTGGGCCGGCTGCACATCCTGGACAAGATGTCCGAGGCCATCACCGAGGCCCGTACCGAGATGAGCCCCTACGCTCCCAAGACCATCCGGGTCCAAATTCCAGTGGAGAAGATCGGCGCGGTCATCGGCCCAGGCGGCCGGGTAATTCGCGGCATCATCGAGGAGTCCGGCGCTTCCATTGACGTGGCCGACGACGGTGGCGTGACCATCAGCTCCTCAGACCAGACCTCCCTGGAACTGGCCCGCAGCAGAATTGAAGGTCTGACCCGGGAACTGGTGGTGGGTGACATTCTCACCGGCAAGGTAAACCGCCTGGCCAGTTTCGGCGCCTTCGTGGAGCTGATCCCCGGCAAGGATGGCCTGGTACGCAACGAGGACCTGGGCGACATGGAAGAGGAACTCAAGGTCGGCCAGGAACTTACGGTAATGGTCCAGGAGATTGACTCCATGGGCCGGGTCAATGTTTCCCGCCGCGCCTTGTTCGGCGACGACGGCGGTGAACGGCCCCCGCGTCCATCCCGCCCGCCCCAGGACCGGGGCGGTGACCGACCCCGTGGCGGCTTCGGCAACCGCGGCGGTGGCGGCGGTGGTGGCAACCGGGGCGGCGGCCCCAGGGGAGGCCAGGGCGGCGGCGGAAATCGCGGCGGCGGCGGGCCCCGGGGCGGTGGCAACCGGGGCGGCAGTGGCGGTGGAGGTGGCAGTATCTCCGACCGGCGCTTCCTGGGCAACAGCGGCGGCAGAACCCGGTAAGTCCCGACCGCTGCCAACAACTTAAGTCAAGCATTGTTCCGCCCGTTTCGGCTTTGTTGGGGGACCCCTCGACAAATTCCGGGACGGGCGGGATTTCTGTTGATGGAAAGGCGAATTATCGGCCATTGTAGGGGAGGAAGTCCGGCTGATGAATGCAGCGCCGGCGAGCCCTGGCGCCGGATACCAACGCCACGGACATAGCCCCCAGGGCAATCGCGTCTTAACTGCGGAGGACCTACTGCAAGTAATCTACCCTCCAACCGGATTGCAGACGTTTACCCTGTATGCCCGCCTTCCGGCTGGTTTCCCGTTTGAGCATATCCTGGGATATATTTCGGAGGGTGGAGATGTTCTGCGGGCCGTAGTCCTTGCGTACCCGACGTTCGGCCTCTCTGTAGGTGCAGGGCTCGCTTGCCCCCATGGCGGTCGCAGGAGCGAGGCGCCGTATTGCCGTCAATGGCCACCACCTCTCCCGGCAGCAACTCCGCCTCCCCCTGGCTCCATTGCATGAAGCTCTCCTGGAATCGCTCCGGCTCCAACCGGGAGAATACATCCCCGGAGAGCCTGCCCCCGGCGAAGGCAGGGGTGTCATGCGACGGCATCCCGTTGAGTAGCTCCAGGAAAGTACGAAGCCCTTCCTTCCTGCCCCTGCCGAACATGGCCACGTGTACCCGGGTGTCGGCTCCCCAAACGACTGCGCGAGTGGCTATCGTGATGATGTCCAGCAGGAAATGTCTCTTGCTTCATTCAATCCTCGGGTTCGCCAAGCCCTCGAAATAGTCCTACAACCACTTCCTGTTACCCTCTTCCCCGACTCGACAAAGCAAGCCGCAAAATGGCATAATTGGGCAACCCAAGAGAGTAAACAAGGAGATGGATATGTCATCCAGAGTCAATGGACTTGGACACGTTGGTTTCTACGTCAAAGACCTCGAAGTCATGAAGGAATTCTATGGCAACTTCATGGGCATGAAGCTTACCAAGGTCGGCCCGCTGGGCGCCTTCTTCAGCGCCGACCCTGAGGGCGTGGACCACGAAATCGCCCTCATCAACGGTCGCCAGTCCATGGAAGATCCCCAGTGGATCCAGCAGATATCCATGCGCGTGGACTCCCTGGACGACCTGCGCGACTTCAAGCGCCGCATCCTCGAGCGGGGCTACCAGCTGGACCGCATCGTCACCCACGCCAGCGCCATCGGCTGCTACTTCCGAGACCCCGAAAACAACCCCACCGAGGTGTTCTGGCTTACCGGCTACACCTCCTGGGCCCAGATCGGCATTCCCATCGACATTGACCAGTCCGACGAGCAGGTCATGGAAGATATTCGCCGGTCCTACGATGTCGCCAAGGACGTGGAAATGGGCACGCCTCCCACTCCGGAAACTGCCCAGGCCATCCGCGACCTCGGCGCCACCGTCATGGCCGGCAGCCGCTAGCCCGTCCGCGCCGGGGCCGCCAACGGCCCTTGCCCGCCGCCCTTCCATCAAGCAGGAACGCGCGGCAGAAGCTTACATACACCGCGGCGCACGATCGTGCGCCCCGGGCCTTTTTACCCCTATCGGACAGCCGCCCGTACCCACCCCGAAGGTTTTGAACTTCGCAGGGGCAGACCTGCGTGCCTGGCCGTGCGCCCTCAGGCCAGCTCCACGACGGCCCTCAGCTTTTTCCGGTGGGCCAACCCGGCTCCCCACATCAGGAAGATTGAAACCACCGTCAGGCCGGCGGAAATCAGGAAGGCGACGAAGTAGTCGCCCTGCAGGTCAAACAGCAGACCCGCCAGAATCGGACCCGTGCCGATTCCGATACCACGGCCGGCCTCCAGCACGCCCATTACCGTGCCCAGCATTCGCGGTGGATAAATGTCGGCCGCCTTGGCCCCCAGCAACAACCCCCCCACCCCTTCACTCAGTCCGGTCAAGGCTACAAAAGCCACCAGGGCCCACCATACCCCTCCGGAACTGAAGAACAGGACAATCAGCACGCCGGCCACGGTCAGGCTCATCCCCAGGGTATAGATGACCTCCCGTCCAAAAATGTCTGAAAACAGCCCGATGGCCGGCCGGGCGCCGATGCCCATCAACCCCGCAATGCCTATGGCGAAGGCCGCCTGCAGTTCGCCGTACCCCGTCAGGAACAGGAAGGCCAGCATATGCACCAGGGTCATCTGGTTGCCGATGGCCCCCACCGCCCGGGCTGCGCACAGGCACCACACCGCCGGTTCCTTCATCGTCTCCTTGATCTGAGACCCGGACTGGACTTCCGCCACTGCCCCGCCATCCCCGATTACGGCAGGCCTCACAGCTTCTTCCCCGGGGCCGGCGGCATCGGCATCCGTCCCGCCATGCCCGGCGGGCGGACGTTTCTGCAGGAGATTCGGAAGGGCAATCAGCAGGAAGAAGGCCACGCCGAATACCCGGTAGGCCCATTGCCACCCCCATGTTGACACGATCAGCTGGGCCAGCGGTACCACAATGGCCTGGCCGGTCGGATTGCCCGCGTCCGCCGTTCCCAGCATCACCCCCTTGGAGCGGGGAAACCAGGGAGACAGGGTAGCCGTGGCGGAAAAGGAGGAGATGCCTACCTGCCCCAGGGTGGCGATAACGCTGTAGAAGATAAACAGCTGCCAAATTTCGCTGGCGAAGCTGCTGGCCATCCATCCCACCAGGATCAAACAGCCGGCAAGGGGGAACAGGACGCGGGGCCCGAAGCGGTCCAGGAAAACGCCCAGAAATGGCGCCATGAAGGCGCCGAACAGCCCCGAGGCGGAAAACACCGCCGCCGTAACGGCCACGCTGCTGCGAAAGTGGTCCCGCAGGGCCACCAGGAACACGGCCTGCACATTCTTGGACCCCCCCTCCACGGTCAGGTTCGTGAAGGTAAGGGCGAAAATTACCCAGCCATAGTGCAGCTTGCGCCTAATTGCGGTTACCAATTTTCACCATGTCCAAAATCCTGAAACCCCCGACATTGCGACACACCTGCCCTTAAGATAGACTCCCCATACACTGCAGGTTTGAGTCCCCGGTTCGGCAGCGCCCCCTTTCGAATATCCTCCCTTCCTGCATGGGAAGTGGGGCCGAAGGGCAGTAAACCGGCGTCAGACCCTGGAGATTGGACCACATTATACGTGCAATCCGGGGAATAAACCGGCATTGGGGCGCGCATTTGTCCATCCGGCCGTAAACCTGAACAGCCGGAAAACGGTTCCCGGCCAAAATAGCAAGCAATGGAGGAACTTACCAATGGCTAGCGACAGCAGCATCACCCCGGAACTCATCCACTACCTCTCCGGCGCCCTTGACGCCGAACTGCCTCCCAACGTATTGGAAAAGGCCAAGCACCACATTCTCGACACCCTGGCAGCCATGGTCTCAGGCTCGGTCCTCAAGCCCGGAGAGCTGGCCAGGCAATACACCGAGCAGCAGGGAGGGCCGGAGGAGGCCCAGGTGGTAGGCAGTTCCCGGGTAGTCTCTGCAGTAAACGCCGCCATCGCCAACGGTATGATGGCCCACGCCGACGAAACCGACGATTCCAACGGCTCGGCCGGCATCCACCCGGGCTGCGCCGTTTTGCCCGCCGCCATGGCCATGGGCGAACGGGAAAACGTCAACGGTTCCCAGTTCGTCAAGGCGGTGGTTCTCGGCTACGACATTGGCAGCCGCACCACCAAGGCCTTGGGCCGCGAGGAAATGCGGGCGCGCAATCACCTGCCCTTCAGCATCGGAGGCACCATGGGCGCCACCGCGGCCGCCGGCTGCCTGGCAAACCTGGGGGAAGAGCAGTACCGCGACCTCCTGTCCTACGGCGCCCAGCAGGCTTCCGGCATAATGACCTACCCCCGAGACGTGGAACACATCGAAAAGGCCTTCATCTTCGGTGGAATGAACGCCCGCAACGGCGTCATGGCTGCGGAGATGGTCCAGATGGGCTTTACCGGCGTGTACGATACCTTCGCCGGCGACGGCAACTTCCTGGTGGCCTACGCCGACAACCCCCGGGGTGAGCAGCTGGTGGCCGAACTGGGCAGCAGGTACGAGGTCATGCTGACCAACATCAAGAAATTCTGCGTGGGCTTTCCCATTCAGTCCCCGGCGGAGGGACTGCTCCTCCTCAAGGAACGCCACGGCTTCGGCCCCGGGGACATTGAAAAGATAGTTGTCCGCCTGCCCGAAGGCGGCGCCCACACCGTCAACGACCGGGAAATGCCCGACATCAACCTCCAGTATATTTTCGCCATTGCCCTCCTCGACGGCAGGGTCTCCTTCGAGGCCGCCCATTCCGTCGAGCGCATGACGGATCCGGAGGTAATGGACCTCCGCTCCAGGGTAACCCTCATCGGCGACCCGGAACTCAGCGTCGCCCAGCCCGACTACCAGGCCATCGTCGAAGTTACAACCAAGGACGGCACAGTTCACGAGGAGCGGGTCACCAGCTTCCGGGGCCGGGCGGAGAATCCCCTGTCCACCGAGGAAGTGGGAGAAAAGGCCCTGGACCTGATGGAGCCCGTCCTGGGTCGCGCCAGGTCCGAGGAATTGATCGACACCGTCAACCGCCTGGAAACTCTCCCCAGCATCCGCGACCTGCGCCCCCTGCTGTCCGTGTAAGAGCGGGGATTCGTGGCGCAGGCCAGCAAACCCGCAGGGGCGCACGGTCGTGCGCCCCTGCGTAGTTTTCATCTCACGCAATCCCGATCGCCCTGGACCCGACAAAGGTCCGGCCTAAACCACCGCCGGCTCAACCTTGTGGCAGGCGGTCAGGTGCTCCGAAAGAATCTCACGCCATTCCGGCTCTACCTCCCGGCACATGTTCGTCTCCAGGTAAATGGGGCAGCGGGTATGAAACCGGCAGCCGCTGGGAGGATTGATGGGGCTGGCAACCTCGCCTCCGATGGTGGTGCCCATGGGAACGTCCGGGTCGGGCTGGGGCACCGACGACAGCAGGGCGTTGCTGTATGGATGCAGCGTATTGCCGTAAAACTCGTCCCGGGTGGCCAGCTCCACCATCTTGCCCACGTACATAACCCCCACCCGGTGGCTCATGTGCTCAACGATTGCCAGGTCGTGGGAGATCAGCAGGTAGCTCAGCCCCAGGTCCCGCTGCAGGTCCACCAACAGGTTAAGAATCTGGGCTCGTATGGAAACATCCAGGCCGGAAACGGGCTCGTCCAGAACGATAAGCCTGGGCCGCAGGGCCAGGGCCCGTGCTATGGCGATGCGCTGCCGCTGCCCTCCGCTGAACTGGTGGGGGAAGAAAGACGCCGTAACCGGATTCAGGCCCACGTTTTCCAGCAACTCGCCCACCCTCATGCGCAGGTCGCGGCCTCTCATGCCCTGGTGAACGCGCAGGGGCTCCCCGATGATGTCCAGCACCTGCATCCTGGGATTCAGCGAGCTGTAAGGGTCCTGGAACACGGCCTGCACCAGGCGCTTGTACTCTCGCAGGCTGCCGCCCCTGAAGCTGCTGACGTCCTTTCCCTGGAAGGAGATGGCGCCCCTGGTAGGACGTTCCAGGAGCAGGATCATCTTGGCGACGGTCGTCTTGCCGCAGCCGCTTTCACCCACCAGCGCAAAGGTTTCCCCCTCCTCCACCGAGAAGCTCACGCCGTCCACGGCCCGAATGGAGTCGCCTCCGCTGCTAAGCCAGTTTCCGCCGCCCCGGAAATGCTTTGCCAGCCCCTCAACTTCCAGCAACCGGTTGGCCACGTTATCTCCCCTCCTCGGTCAGCCAGCAGTGCACAAAATCCTCGCTCCCCAGGGAAGTCCGGGGCGGGTACTGCTCCTTGCACTTGTCCATAGCCTCCGGACATCGGGGCCAGAAGGGGCACCCCTCGGGAATGCTTCGCAGGTCGGGCGGCTGCCCTTCAATCTGGTACAGCTTCTCCCGCCGCGCTCCCATCAGGGGCACCGAGTCCAGCAGGGCCCTGGTGTAGGGGTGCTGCGGTTCCTTGTAAATCTGACGCACCCTTCCGCTTTCGACAATGCGGCCGGCATACATTACGTTGACCCGGTCGCACATCTGGGCAACTATGCCCAGGTCGTGGGTTACCCAGATGACGCTGGTGCCGCTGTCCTGCTGCAACTCCCGGATCAGCCGCAGGAACTGGGCCTGGATCGTAACGTCCAGCGAGGTGGTGGGCTCGTCGGCGATGAGCAGTTCCGGCTGGGTGGTCAGGCCCATGGCCGCCACCACCCGCTGCCTCATGCCGCCGCTGAACTGGTGAGGATACTGGCCCAGCCGGAGCTCCGGCCTGGGTATGCGGACCGCCCGCAGCGAGTCCAGCACCCGCGCCATGGCCTGCTGGCCCCGTTCCTTCAAATGCAGGCGCACCGGTTCCGCCACCTGTTCCCCCACCGTATAGACCGGGTTCAGCGACGTCTGCGGGTCCTGCATCACGATGGCCATGCGGTGTCCCCGGTACGCCCTCATTTCCTGCTCGGTCATTTCCAGCAGGTTGTCGCCCTTGAACCAGATCTCGCCCTCAACAATGCGGGCGCCCGGCTGCGGCACCAGGCGCATCAGGGAAAGACAGGTCATAGTCTTTCCGCTGCCCGACTCTCCCACCAGCCCCACAGCCTCTCCCTGGGCGACGGAAAAGCTCACGCCGTCCACCGCCTTCAGCACCGCGGTACGCTGGAAGAAGTAGGTCTTGAGGCCTTCCACCCGCAGGAGTATATCGTCTTCCTTACTTTCTCTAAGCATTTGTTACGATGCCCGGGCTGGCTTCCTTTTTAAAATTCCCTCCCCCACGTTGGAGGAAGGCCGGTACGGAGACGACGCCCTTCCGGCATTCGACCCCTGACCACAGCTGCCAGCCGGCTGGTAATTTCTGCCAGCTGTTCTTTATCGACCGGCAGTCAGTTCCCCACCCTACAGTTGACGGCGCCTGGGGTCCAGCGTGTCCCGCAGCCAGTCGCCAAACAGGTTCAGCGACAGCACCGCCGCCAGGATGCATAAACCGGGGAACAGGGTTATCCAGTAGGCGGAGGTCAGGAACTCCCGCCCGTCAGCCACCATCAGTCCCCAGGCCGGCTGGGGCGGCGGCACTCCCACCCCCAGGAAGCTGAGGGAGGACTCCAGCAGTATCAGGTGGCCCACTTCCAGCGTTGCCAGCACGATGATGGTATTGAACACGTTGGGCAGGATGTGCTTCAGCAATATCATCCATGTGGGAGTTCCAATCACCTTGGCGATGGCCACGAAATCGCGTTCCCGAACGCTCAGGGTTTCGCCTCGCACAATGCGGGCAAACCTGGCCGCCAGGAAGGGCGACAGGATCAGAATGACACTCTCGAAACTGCGCCCCACCGCAAACACGAACACCAGGGCCACCAGGATTGTGGGCATGGCAAGGATCACCTCGATGCCTCGTTGCATCACGGCGTCCACCTTGCCTCCCGAGTAGCCGGATATCAGCCCCAGCACCACCCCGACGCCCCCGCCCAGGCCAATCACAAACAGGGACAGCGAAAGGGAAACCCGCGCGCCGCGGATCAACCGGCTCAGTATGTCCCGGCCCAGCTTGTCGGTGCCCAGCAGATGATCGGCGCTGCCTTCTTCATGCCACACGGGCGGGGAAAAAGAGGCGGCCATGTCCACCGCCACCGGGCTGTACGGCGCGATCCACTGCCCGAAGGCCGCAAAAATCATGAAGACCAGCAGCACCAGCGAGGGTATCTTCGGCGCCCGCCGCAACCCGCCAAGAACCGAACGGACCCGCACCGCCCAGAGCGTGGTTGGAGACACAATTTGCATGCTTGTGTTGGCCATTTGCTGCCTGCCCTACTGGGTGTACTTGATGCGGGGATCAATCACGGCGTACATGATGTCCACCAGCAAGTTAATCAGAATGAAGAAGCTGCCGAAGACTATTACCACACCCTGGATTACGGGAAAGTCGCGCCGGACCACGCTCTGCACCGCCGAGGTGCCAATGCCGGGCCAGGCGAATACCTGCTCCACCACCACGGAGCCGTTCATAAAAGCCCCCAGCACCAGGCTGCTGTAGGTCAGCACCGGCAGCAGCGCGTTTCTCAACGCATGCTTCCCGATGACCACCACCTCCGGCAGGCCTTTGGCCCGGGCCATGGCCACGTAGTCGCTGTCCAGCACGTCCAGCATGCTGGAACGCACCAGCCTCACCATTCCCGCCATTACTCCCCAGCCCAGGGTGAAGCCGGGCAGAACGTAGGAATGCCATTCCCCCTTGCCCGCCGGCGGCAGCAGCCCCCAGACCACGGCAAACAGGATGATGAGCATAATCCCCAGCCAGAAGGGAGGCATGGACTGCCCCAGGAAGGCCATCACCTTGGCCAGCCAGTCCACCGGCGTATCCCGGTAAACCGCGCCCAGCACCCCCAGTGGTAAGGAGAAGACCAGGGCGAAAAGCAGTGCGATGAGCCCCAGGGTAAACGTGGCCGGCATCCGTTCCACCAGTATCTGGGTAACCGGTATGCCGTTGCTCACCGACTCGCCCAGGTCCAGCCTGACCAGTTGGCCGATGAACTTCAGGTACTGTTCGTGCAGCGGCCGGTCCAGCCCCAGCTTGGCAGCCATTATTTCCCGGGCGTCCACCCCCGAGTTTCGGGCAGTAAATACCTCGGCGGGGTCGCCGATGGAGCGGGACAGGATAAACACCAGGGTTGCAATGAACCACAAACCCAGCAAGGCTTGAAATAAGCGAAACCCGATGTACTTGACCATTAAAAAGTCCTCGAATTAAAGGTCTGCCGGCAACTCTCGCCGTCGCCGGCAGACTATGACCTCAATACCGGATGAGGTGCAGGGAAGGACGGCCCTTACGGCCTTATCGTCCAGTGGTTATGGGGATAGGGCTTGCCGGTTATGGGAGTCCACGTTCCCACCTTGTCGCTGGCGCCGAATACGGCCCCGGCCTCCAGCAGCGGACCGGCCCAGAAGTCCCGGTTCAGCAGCCGGTGGAAGTCGGCCATGGCATCGTGCTGGTCCTGCAGGTCAAAGGACGATCCCGCCTTGTCCAGCAGGGGGTCCAGAATGCCGGGCAAACGCATCATCTGCCGCCGTCCCTCGGAATGGTAGTAGATGTGCGACCCGCGATACGAGTGCAGGCGGGTGTCGCTGCCCCGAACCGCTATCTGGTAAGGCGGCTGGTCTTTCACGATGGTCTCTATCTCGTCATCCGTCTTGATGGCGTTGTCGAAGGTCTCCCGCAGTACCGGCCCGTCAACCACCGAAACGAAAGTGCTCAGGCCTATGGCTTCCAGGTAACCAGCTACCGCCTCCGACAGACCGGGCTGGTCCACGAAGTCCGCGTCGCCAGAGAAGGTAATAATCTCAATCTCGGCCCCCGCGAAGTCGGCTTCCTGTATCAGCTGCGCCGCCCGCTGGGGGTCATAGGGGTGGGGTTCCACGTCGCCGGGGTAACCGATGTTGCCCTCAACCACCCAGTAGCAGCAGGCCGGCGTGGTCTGCCCGGCATAAAGGCCGGTGCCGATGGCTTCCCGGTCAATGGCAATGGAAATGGCTTCCCGGATGCGCTTGTCGTTAAAGGGGTGCCCGGGTACCCAGGCGTAGTTGTACCAGATCCACGAAATGTTGGCCGCCGGCGACTGCAGAATCTGCAGGTCGGCTGCCTGCAGTTCATCAACGCTGCGCACCGAGGCCGTAATCAGGTCGGCGTTGCCGCTCTTGAGCATCGCCATCCTGGTATTCAGCTCGGCCACGTCCCATATCTGCAGAACCTTGTACCCGGGGTTCTTCTCGTAATGGTCATCGAAGGCTTCCATCTGGATGTACTGCCCGGGGACCCGGTCCGCCCACTTGTACGGGCCCGACCCTACAGGCGCTTCCCGGAAGTTGTCAATTCCCCCAACGCTCTCAAAGTGGGCCTGCGGGAACACCACCGACCTGGGAGGGGACGCGGAGGCAAAGAACAGGGGCAGCGTGGACTGGGGTGTCTCGGTGGAAACGCTGACCGTGTTGCCCGCCACGGTAAAGGCGCTGGTAAGCAGCGGGCCCACTTCCAGGGCGAACCCGCCCAGCGAGTCCTCTCCCACGGCCCGATTCCACGTCCAGGCCACATCCTCCGGCGTTATGTCATCGCCGTTGTGGAACTTCATGCCCTCGCGAATCGTAAAGGTCCAGGTCAGCTGGTCCGGGGAGACTTCCCACTTGGTGGCGAACCCCGGAGTCAGCGTCCCGTCGGGGTTCTGCCCGATGGCGTAGTCGAACACCTCGTCGTAATACACCTTGGTGGCGCTGTCCTGCGAGATGTTGGTGTCCACCCCCTGGAAGCCCAGGTAAGAGCTTACCGAGATAATGGAACCCACGGGGTCCACTCTGCCAGGCAGCCGTCCGGACTCCGGTATCTGCACAGGAGTGGGGGTGGCAACCACCAGCTTCTCCACTTCCTTGATCGTCTCTACCTGCCTTTCCACCTCAACCGTGACCTGCCGCTCCACCTCAACCGGCACTTCCTTCTCCACCTCAACCTCGCGGATGGTCTCAACCTCCACAGGCACCTCTACCGTCCGCTCGACGATTTGCGGCTCCGCAGCTCCGCAAGCCACCAGCAGCGTCATGCACAACAGGCATCCCAATAGAACCAGTGAAACCTTCATATTCCTCACCTTTCCCTGAATGTAGTATGAAAGAGCTGCCGAACTCACCCCGGACTTCGGCGAAATTTCTAAAACGCGGCGCGGGACCGTTGCATTCCCATACTGCCCCGCTGGGGTCACAGGCCGTTACCCGCCCCACGGCAACCCATGCTTCCCGGAAAATTGGCGGGATTATATCTAGGCACGAATACAGTGTCAAATATGCGCACCAGGCATACATTATTGTCGCTGCAAATGGCCTGTCAGACGAGTTTCGTAACCTTTCCGCAACAAATACTGCAAATAAGCACTTGCTTTCTGCGGAATAGCTCACCGGCCCGGTTTATCCCATTACTGGAGTTTCTCCAGCAGGACTGTTCCGGCAGGGCAGCGTTGCGATTCAGGTGGTTTATGGCAGTTAGGGGTGGGGCTGAAGCCGGCCCTGGCTACATTTCGACCGCTCTGCCGGCGCTACACCACCTGAAGTGGAACGCTTCTCTCGGGTTACGGAATGCGGCAGGCCCGCCCAATGTGGGCCAGCGTCAGCCGCCAGCAGTCGGGTATCCCGCCGCCAAGGCCACCAACGAAAATCCGAACCTGCGGGTGGGGGGAGAACGAGCGGAATTCAGGCGGACAACGGAGCCGTTGTCGACAGAACGCTCCTTACGTCCCCCAAGTGCAGCGAACCTGGGCGCCTGGGGTTACCCTGCCGTGCAGAAAAGGAGATGCCTGGCCCCGCCGGCGTCATAATCGCCGGCCAGGACCCAGCCAGGTCAGGTCACGTCCCTGTCAGAAACCCTGCCGCTGATGGCGCGCCAGGGCTGAGCGGACAAGGGCCGGCTTTGTCCCTTAAACCCTACTTGCGCCAAAAGTCCGGGAATTCAGGCTCTGTAGGAAAAGGGTGTGCGGCTAATCTTGTAGTAGGTCTTCCAGCCCGGCCCGGCCTAGTTTGGTCTGCTTGGGACCCAAAATTTGGGCCAGGGTACCCGTGGCCAGGGGCTGATGTTTGGGGGAGATGACGGTGCGCCTCGGTCGGGATTCACTCTCGAAATGCGGACGGGCGAAACGCCCGCAGGTCGTCATTGTTTGCCTCTCCCGGGCGTAGCCGGATTTATTTCAAGCCCCTTTCATCCGGCTGGGGCTGTGCAATGCACCGGTCTTGGCCTTCTGGCTGTTTCTGTTGCGGAACCGTTTCCTGCAGTTCCAGCAGGCGCGTGGGCACCAGCCGTCCGGCTACAGGGTCCACGGCCAGTAGCGCGTGCTCCAGCGCTATTACTCCGAGCAGTGGCCTCTCTCCGGGGCCGCCAAAGATGACCGGCGTCAGAAATTCCTGTCCCTGCAGCCGGATCGCGGCGATGCCGATTTCCCGGGTGACGGTTGCCCCGTTGGCCAGCTCCGACTCTGCGGTGCGTTCTACCATGACTCCGAGCCGGTTCAGCATGGTGGCTGGAGCCTTGGTGAAGGTTGCCCCGGTATCCACCAGGACGTCAAGACTTTCGAAGGTCTCTCTTTCCAGGTTGGCTAGCTCAATTGTCAATTCCAGCTTTCCCATCTTAAGGGGGCTTTGCTCCAAAAATTATTTCGGAATAAGTAGTTATGGGCTTACATCCCCTATTCACTCTCGGCGCTGAGCCCGCTCTTCCTTTTCCAACTCAATCTCCCGCTCCAGTTCCTGCATCCGCTCCAGTAGCCGTTTGCGGACCCAGGTACCGTCTTCCACCTGGGCATACAGGTGTTTCATGTCGTCGGGTGGTTCCTCCCCCGCCAGGTGGCTGATGCCGGTGGCAACGGCCATACCTCCCACTTTCCTGGTGCGGAAGACAGGATGGCGATCCCGGGAAAGTTCCCGAATCTGTTGTAATTTTTCAGCTGCGGTCATTCTGGGCATGGCATTTATTCCTTCTGGCACGGCTTGCACTGGATGAGGCCACGCCGGCCTCGTAGTCTTCCTGGATGACCTTGATGGGGATGCTGCACTGCTCGCAGTCCAGCAACGCCTTGGGCAGAATCGTTTTTCCCTGTCTTCCTTCGTAACAGGTCTGATTTTATCATCCGGGCTGCGATCATGCGTTGTGCCTGGTGTGCGCGAGCCGTCCGGCACAGAGCTCCAGGCTATGTATTCCATGGTTCAAACCCTCCATTGCACCAGTCTTCGGGGCCTGGAAGGACTGGTGGAGGACAGGGCTGGTTGTTCGGTGATGCTTGTCTGCTCGACGGTTTAGCTTTTCCTTGTGGGCGATAAGCCCTGTGTCCCTTCTATGGAAGGTGGGAACGGCGGTTGGGGACTTTTGGGCTGCCCTTCCGACTCCCTTCCCCCTCAGCGGAGAAGGGCCGGCTTTGTCTCTTAACGCCTACTTGCGCCAGGAGTCCGGGAATTGAGGTTCTGTTAGAAAACGGCGTGCGGCTAATCTTGTAGTAGGCTTTCCAGCCCTGCCCGGCCTAATTTGGTCTGCTTGGGGCCTAATATCTGGGCTAGGGTACCCGTGGCCAGGGGCTGATGTTTGGGGGAGATGACGGTGCGTCTCGGTCTGGATTCGCTTTCGAACTGGCGCTCCAACACGACGCCGTGCCGGGACCGACGGACGACGGTCCAGCCGTTGCGCCGGAGCAGGTCGATGAGCTCCCTGCCGGTGATCGTCAAGCTAGGCGGCTGCGATTGCTACGGGGGCCAGAGCGTCTACGCGACGCTGCGCGCTGGGTCCGGCAGGGGCTCGGACCTCCACACCCTGCTCACTCAAACAGGCAAGCAGGTCACCCGCTTCGGCCAGGACATCCAAATAGACCAGGAGCATATCCGCCATCTCTTCCCGGGCCGCCTCTGGACTGTCGGCCGTAGTGGAGACACCCAGGGCCGTGCAGACACCTACCCACGCTCCCTCCTCTCGCACGTAGTCCACGGCCACCTCGAAGACCAGCGGCCGGCCTCCTGCATCATGGGCCAGGAACTCCATCCGCTCGCTGGTACTGTCGATCATGCGCTGCTCCTCCATCTTGGTCGGTCAACCTGTGCGTGTTCCGCCTATATATAGGACATCCTCTATCCTACCAGACCCCGACGGGAATTGACATTCAATCGAATTTCCTCAAGGCTCTCCCTGGTCTATGCCCCCTCATTCAAACCCCAGCTACGCTGCGCCAAAAACCGCCCCCAACCACAACCGGCAGTCAGCCCCTTGTTGCCTGGTACGGGTTCTGAAAAGAAAGACGGCGCCCGTCAGTCCATGGGCGGCTTGTGCAGCCACCCAGGCTCCGAGATATCCAGCACCTGCCCGTTGGGGCCGGACCACTTCTCCTCGGCGCGGGGCGGGCGGACTTCGCCGGGTCCGGCCACGTCCCGCCGGACAATCTCTTCCCCGTCAATCCCCCGCAGCTTGGCCCCCGTCTCCTGGAGGCTGTCCACCTGGAACCCGATGTGGTGTATGCCGCTGTAGTTCTCCCCGTTGGGGCCAACGTCGGCATCCGCATTCGTCTTCCACTTGAGCAGGGTCAGGTTAATTTCGCCGTCCGTCAACTGGACCTGGCGCTCGTTGCGGGCCACTTCCACCAGGTCAAAGCCCTTCTTGTAGAACTCGGCCACGGCGACCGGGTCCTCGCAGGTGATGGCAACATGCTTGATCTTGGCCACGAGACCACCTCCGAAATCTGGTTTCGGCCCATTATACATTCCCTGGTGAATACCGGGCACAGCGCCGTTATGGCTGGGACGCCGCCCCAGGAAAACTCCCCTCCGAAGCGACGGAAACCTGCAACTCTTCAATAAACCGCAGCCCCAGCGTAAAATTTAAGCATGCAAAAGTTACTGCCTTCCTCTCCCCCGCGACGTTTCTCCACTAGTCTGTCCTCAAATGAGACGGGCTGATGTCCTTCCTCCCTGACTTTTCCTCCTGCAGCCGCGCCCTGCTGCGGCTGCTGCTGGGCTCCCGCCTGCCCCGGACCGGCGGAGTCCTGGACGTTGAAGGCCTCCGTGGCCCGGTCACCATACGCCGCGACCGGTACGGCATCCCCATGATCGAAGCCGAGGACGAGCTGGACGTCTTTTTCGGATTCGGCTTCTGCCAGGGCCAGGACCGGGCGGTTCAAATTG
>JAPPJA010000358.1 GCA_028874675.1 Chloroflexota bacterium | reverse complement strand
CTACCTTTCTGAGGATCACCATTGGCGCCGCGATTCTTTGCCTGGGCGTATTGAACCTGCTGAATATCCAGCTGCCAATGGCCAACCGGCGCGGTTCGGGTCTCCTGATCGGGTTCCTTACCTCCCTTTCCATTACTACCCTGAGCATTGGAGGGCCGCTGGCCGCCGCTTACGTTGTTGCCCAAAACTGGGACAGGGAGCAGATGCGGTCGGCCCTGGCTTTCTACTTCATCTGCACGTATGTAGTGGGTTTTGCCCTGTACTATGCTACGGGGCTGGTGGACCGAGATACCATGATTAACATTGGGTTGATGACACCGTCGCTGGCCGCGGGCTTCGGGATTGGGGCGGCGCTGGCGCGCCGGATGAATACGGCGGTTTTTCGCTACGTGGCAATAGGGGTGATCATTACGGGCAGCCTGGTGCTTCTGGGACAGGAGGTAACAAGGGTTCTGGCGGGTTAGGGAGCCGGGTGTAACTCACCTATACTTCGTGGGTTGAAGCCGCCGCTTGCCAGGGTTGTTCTCCGGTCAAAGATACAGGGGCAGTCCTGGTGACTGCCCCTGTATAATTCCCCACTTTTGGTGTCCGGGAAGAGATTAATTCAGGCCTTCTGTGGCGCCTTGGAGAGGCTGGTTGCGTTGTTCACCAGAATCAATTGTTCGCCGACCGGTTCAGGCGCTCAGGTCGTGATAGGCGGCCAGGGCGGCAGTTATGCCGTCGCCAACGGCTGCGCCCAGCTGTCGGGTTGAGTCGGCCCTGGCGTCGCCGCAGGCATATACGCCCGGCGCCTTGGTCCGCATGTGGATGTCAGTGTAAACGTGGCCCAGGGCGTCCATGTCCAGCAGGCCCTTAAGGTATTCGGTGTTGGGATGGAAACCCACATAGATGAATGCCGCCGCAGTGGGGTACTCGTAGATCTCGCCGGTCTTCAAGTCCTTGACCCGGGCATGCTCCAGGGCCTCGTTGCCGGTAAATTCCTCGACCACATGGCTCCAGAGCCACTTGTACTTGGGGCTGTTGAATGCTCTTTCCTGGAGGACGCGGGTGGCCCGCGGTTCGTCGCGGCGGTGAATGATGGTAACGGAATTGACTATGCCGCTGAGATAGAAGCTCTCGTCCATGGCGGCATCGCCGCCGCCAACCACTACTACGTCCTGGTCACGGAAGAAGTTGCCGTCGCATACTGCGCAGTATGAGACGCCCCTGCCGGCAAATTCGTCCTCACCGGTAACGCCCAGCTTGTTGTGGGCGCCGCCCGTCGCGATGATGATGCTCTTGGCGGTGTACTCCCTGTCGTAGGTCTTGACGAGCTTGAGCGGCTGGTCCAGGTCCTCCACTGCCTCCACCTCGGCGTACTCAATGGTGGCGCCAAACCGCGTGGTCTGTTCCTCCATCATCATGGCCAGCTCCTGACCCTTGACGCCCTGGGGGAAACCCGGGTAGTTCTCAATTTCGTCGGTGATCAACAGCTGTCCGCCCGGGCCCAGGGACTCCAGTATGAGGGTCTTCATCATGGCGCGCGTGGTGTAGAGGCCGGCGGCGAGCCCTGCCGCTCCCGCTCCCAGGATTATGGCATCGTATTCAGCTTCCATCTATTTCTCGATCCTCCAAATTTTAGTCCCGTTTCCTCCGAGACGCGCCCGACACCGAGGGTTTTCTTCAAGCCAGGCGCCGGCTCGGAGCAATTTCAGTGCCGTAGTATTCTACAGTCTTGAGCAACCCTTCCTCCAGCGACACCTGGGGAGCCCAATCGAGATGTTGCAGCGCCGCGGAGCAGTCAAGGGAGATCTGGTGAACTTCGCCCGGGCGGCGCGGGCGGTGGTCAGCTTCCTGGTGGAAATGCAGGTCGGGCTTCAACAGCTCGAAAAGCCGGTTGACGCTGGTTCCTTCCCCGGAACCTATATTCAGGGTACGGTTGTGACCGCCGTCGATCGCCCTGATGTTGGCCTCGACTATGTCGTCAACGAAAACGAAATCCCTTTCCTGGGTGCCGTCGCCAA
>JAPPJA010000200.1 GCA_028874675.1 Chloroflexota bacterium | reverse complement strand
CTGGTTTGATGACCTGGGGATGCCCGAAGACCTGAAGACGCGGTTGAAGGAGATGGGCATAAACCAGCTGGTGTTCAAGGCTCCCACCAAGGGCCTTTCCCTGCACCTGGGCTTTGATTACGTGGGCGAGCACAAGATGGGGCCGCTTTCCATCGCCATGCACCAGGTCAAGCAGAACAACGGAATTGCCATACAGGCGGCGCTGAGCCTTTCCCGCACCCGAACCATCGCCGGGGCCATGTCCAACACCGCGCTGATTACTGTAGGCCCGTCGCTGCATGGCAAGAGCACCCTGACGATCATGATCGAACTGGCCAACAGCCAGTTGGCAGGGGTGCTTGGGCTGGCCACAGACCCCGAGGAAGGGGTTTACCCCATGAACGATGATATCGTGCTGCTGCAGCCGTTGCGGGAGCCGATAGTTTCCGACCGGGAAGGCAACCGGTTCACCATATCCCACAGCATTGACGGGACCGAGAACAATTTCTATGCCATGCCCTTCGGCCTGAACGAGGCGGACGACCCCATCACCTTTGACGCTGTGCGGGGGTCTGCAACGGAACCAAATCCCCAGGAGACCCTGGAGAACGTTCCGGTGGTCTTCGGGGAGAAGGCCGGGGACGCCGCGCCCAACTTCCTGGAGAACCCGGTCCGCAACATGCGCGTGACGCTGTCCCGCCGCAGGCTGCTGGCTCGCAAGGGAGTGGGCGGCCTGATCGAATCCATTACCGGCGGCAAGCTGGCAGATTCGGTCCACGTGCCCATGGAGTTCACCGACCGCATCTTCTGGCAGGAGGTAATGCGGCAGAACACCGTAATTCCTCCCCTCCGCCGGTTGAGCCTGGAACAATACATACGGGTGCTGATGTATGGAGAAGCCGTCCAGATGGGCGCGGCTATCGGAGCTATTGGCCGACCATACGTTGAGTATTTCTCTGACCCGTTCATCATTGGGCTGGAAGATGAGAACGCCAACCTGATGTACCATATTCTCCAGCAGTTGGCCTGGGGCGGCATGCCACAGGAGTACTATGTGTTCAACACGGGAGGAATAGGCGCCGACAGCAACGAGGAGGCCAGCGGGGCCAACTACCGGAAGATTCCCCGCGAACTGACCCTGATGCTTCAAGAAGCGCTGCTCCGCGATGCCATAAAGTTCGAGTATGACCCGATTCTGCGGTCGGAAGTCGGCGTGGCGATAGTCAATGCCCAGGGCGATGAACTGGTGGACCTGAGAAAGGAGTGGCTGCCGCAGCGTATTTACGGCGACGAGGACTATACGGCGCGGGTGCTGGACCTGAGGCGGAGGCGCTACTACGGACGAGATGCCCAGGACAAGGCCGGAATCCTGCGCTACACCAAGGTCAACAGCGCATTAATTGATTTGGCAGATATTCCCGCACCTGCTACGGAGCGGGAGCTCGCCTGGCTGCTTTCCTTCTTTTGGCATGTTGACCAGTCATATTGCTCTCTGGAAGAATTGACCGAGCATATCGGAGAGGGTCAGCGGCCGTTGACCCACCTGCTGCGGGAGTTGCAGGACAAGTATGAGTCGGGACTTTCGCAGGGTCTGGAAGTCAGCGAAAGCGGCAGGGCCGCAATGTTAATATTGGGGCTGACGCAGTCCCAAGAGTAAAGAGATTAAAGCCGGCTGGAGCATCTGCCGGCGAATCCTTGCCAGAGGCGGGCATCGCACGTTGCCGGCCAATGATGGAGCCATGACAAGCTATGAGCATGGAACCAGGCAGCATCGCCTTTAGACTGGGGACCGTTTCCCGGATTGTGGCCGAGACTTTCGGAGAGCCGGGGAAGCGAACCTTCAGACTGGCGCTGGAATCGGGGCGAGCCACCTCTCACGTCTGGCTGGAAAAGGAGCAGTTGTTCCAGCTGGGGACCGGCCTTAAGGAAGCGGTGGACAGGCAGACCGAGTCCGACAGAGAGAAGGGCAGCGCTCCCATCGAGCCCGGCTGGGATGGCGACGATACCCTGATAGAGTTCAAGGC
>JAPPJA010000090.1 GCA_028874675.1 Chloroflexota bacterium | reverse complement strand
CTACCACACTGAACGGGCCAAGGGCGGAAAAAGGGAGGCAAGGCGAGGGCGGAGGCCCTTACACACCCGAACAGCGGTCGGGGCTTGCTCCAACCGTTTCAAAGGTGGGGTGGAATTCAGCAAAACACCTGTGTCAAGTACACAGCCTTTCGCCCTTCCCAAACGCCGTAAGACGCCCCGATTCCAGTAGTGGAATATTGCCTGTCCAACAAATTGCGGCGATGCCCTGAGCTATCCATCCAGCCGTGAACTGCCATAGCAGCGAGTTGGTCCGGGCTCCCAGACACAATTTCAATGGCAAGGTTCTCAGCAATACCGTAGCGGTATCCTTTACGGCAGTTGAGTCCTTCCTGGTGCAATCTGTCCGTCGGGTCCAATCCTTCGGGAGTATCATGGGAGAAGTAACCTCGCTGGGCCATATCGACGCTGTGGGCCCGCGCCACCTCCGCCAAGCTGCCATCCCACAAGAGTGCCAAGCCTCCGTTGGTGACCCGGCGCTTATTGATTTCTTCATGAGTCAACCGTTCCAAATCTGACAGAGTTTCAGCCGCGCGCTTAGCCTTTGCTTCCTGACGGTCAGCTTGAAACTCCGCAATGTTAGGAACGTCCAACCCTGGAAGGAAAGCAAATCCGGCGTAGATGACCAGACCGATGGCAGCGAACCAAGCACCAAAACGCCAGGGGCGTTGGCGACGGCGGATTACCCGCCAGTGATTGTCGCCTTTTGGCCGGCGACGGTGGGTATGCACCGACCAGTTGTGAAAGTGCGTGTAGGGCAACAGACCTACTCGCCTTTCAAGTTAGCGGCGATAAAGAGTACTGCCCCGAATCCGAACCCAGTCAGCACAGCCACGCCAAACAGGAAAACCATGACTTCGGCCAAAATGCATCCTCCAATTGGGGCACCCAACCGGAGGTCGCGAACGCAGCCGGGCCAATCCAAAGGGGACGCCAATGACGCGATGACCGCCCCCGGTTCGGGGCATTGCAACTGACCGCGTCGGTAAGCACACACCGGCGCGGTTGTCTTCATTGTATCAGCCGGGTTTGAGCGACGCCGGAGCAGATGCCCAAGCCCGACAAGCACGGCTCCTACAAGAAACGGAAAAAGTACCGTTAACCTTCCTCAGGTGTTAAGAACTAATGTGCTATTATAGACTTGTGCCATGTACACTCGGTTGTGGTGGTCGAAAGACCCGAAATCGAATCCGATCATCATGATAAATCACAGGAGGGAACCATGCACCGAAATCACGACACCCGGCACGAACGGGACAACTGTATCGTCTGCCTCATTACAGATAGATTGATTCACGGAATTCCTCCAGAGGAAATCCGTCGGGCCATCGGTAAGCTGGACGCCAAAATAGCCAGGAACCCGGAAGATGGCCCATCCTTCATGGCAAGGGGCTTGCTTCACAAGAGGCTGGGGGACGATTGGGCGGCGGTGGAGGACTTCGGAAAGGCTATCGCCCTGGAACCCGAAAATGTCGAAGCCTACCACAACCGGGCCAGGACCCGCCGCGACTTGGGAGACCACTCCCTGGCCAAGGAGGATTTCAACACCATCATCAGTCTGAACCCGGAGGACGCCGTAGCCCATTACGGCCGGGGAACCTGCCTTGGCAGGTTGGGAGACCTGGAACGGGCGATTGCCGACTATGACACGGCCATCGGCCTGGACCCCACAGACCCCATTCCTTTTTTCGACCGGGGCTGCACCCGCAACGAGTTGGACGACCTGGCAGGGGCTATGGAGGATTTCGACCGGGCCATTGCCCTGGACCCCGGGCGTTCCATCTTCTACCACTGCCGGGGCAGCGTCCACAAGGACGTGGGGGAGTTCGAGCAGGCCATCGAGGACTTCAATGCCGCCATCGAATTGGAACCGCTGAACAACCTGTCCCGCAGGACCAGGGGAGTGACCAGGATGCTGATGGGGGATTGCGATGCGGCGTTGGAAGACCTGGACGCCGTGCTGGACCTGGACCCGGACAACGCCGGCGCCC
>JAPPJA010000113.1 GCA_028874675.1 Chloroflexota bacterium | reverse complement strand
GGACAAGTACAACCTGCCCACCGAGCACCTGGATACCCCTCCCAACTTGTGGATAGATTACAAGCCTCGGGCTGAGATGCTGGTGCTGGACGACATTTTCCCCGAGGGCATCCAGATTCCCGAGATATTTCCTGGCAAGAACATAGTCCAGTTGCCAACCATGAAGACCCACGTCTTCACCACCATGACCGGCGCGATGAAGAACGCCTTTGGCGGCCTGCTTCATCGAAAACGGCACTGGACGCACTCCGTAATCCATGAAACCCTGGTTGACCTGCTTGCCATACAGCAGGAAATCCATCCAGGCATATTTGCGGTTATGGACGGCACGTTTGCCGGCGATGGCCCGGGGCCGCGAGCAATGCGCTGGCACATTAAGGACCGCCTCCTGGCCAGCGCAGACCAGGTTGCTATTGACGCCGTGGCGGCCCACATGATGGGATTTGATCCCATGAAGCTGAAGTTCATTCGCCTCGCCCACGAAAGAGGCCTGGGGTGTGGAGATATTTCCCAGATTGAGGTGGTGGGAGAGGATATCAGCCAGGTCAACTGGAAGTTCACGGGGACGGAGAACACCTTTGCCAGCCGTGGGCAGAAGCTGATCTACTGGGGTCCGCTGAAGCCGCTGGAGAACTTCCTGCTTCGCAGTCCCCTGGCATCGTGGGCTTACATGGCATCCAACCTTTACCATAACGGTTACTGGCTGAACACCCACGGAAAAGGGAGAATAAACGCCGCGCTGAAGACTGAATGGGGAAGACTCTTCCAGTCCTATTAGCGGGCATTAGCCACGGGATGGCTGTGGCGGAGTTGGCTATCAGTAGAGTTCCCGCGCTTCTGCTTCTGCCCTGCGGAAGACTTCCTGGAGAGGGCGGCCCGTTTCCTGGGCAATGCGGCGGCAATCTTCATATTCCGGAGATGCGGCGACGACCTCACCCGCGAGGTACTTCAGCTTAACCCTGACCGCGCCGAATTCCGTCTCCACTTCCTGGATGTCCCGCCTGGCAACAAATCGTTCCACCGGCCGGCTCCGGACCCCCAGAGTCGGCGTCTCCCGCAGTATAACCTCGACGCCCGAGTCCTCCAGGTGCTTGGGAAGCAGCGCAGACAGGATTACCCCGGGCCGGTTCTTCTTCATCTGAATGGGTGTATGCCACACATCCAGCGCCCCGACCGCAAACAGCATTTCCTGGGCGTAGCCCAGTATTTCCCCCGTAACGTCGTCCAGGTTGGTTTCCAGCAGCACAATGTCCTGCTGCCTTACGGCAACGCCGGTTTCCCCGGCTGCCAGGTCCGCCGTCTCACCAAGCCAGATTCTCAGCGCGTTGGGAAAGGCTTCCGGATCTTTGTTGCCCAACCCCACGCCAATGGCTTGCACCGACATGGGTGGCCTGCCGAATTTCGCCAGGGAGGTGATTATGGCGGCTCCGGTGGGTGTGGTGAGTTCGCCGGCCCCTTCGTGAATTGCCAGTTCGGAAACAGCGGGGGCTCCTGCCATGGCGACCAGTTCCAGGGTTGCGGGAGCGGGGTTGGAGTACCCGCCCGGCCAGCGGGGAGGCGACGATGCGCCCAGAACCAGGGGCGCCGAATAGACGTCCCCAATCCCCAGAAAGTGAAGTCCATAGGCGAAACCCACCACGTCCACCAGGGTGTCTGCCGTACCCAGTTCCTCAAGCTCGAGAACATCCGGTTCTTCCCCGTGAACCCGGCACTCGGCCCGCCAGAGGTTTTCGAGAGTCCTGGCCGACTGGCTCTTGACCTGGTCCGGCAATGCGCTGCCGGAAACTACCCCGGACATTTCCCGGGGTGAATACCTTTGCGCCGCATTGCACGTTACGGTCAAGTTCGTTCCACGAACCTCGCAGCGGCGCTCCGTAGAGGCGGAGACTTCGACTCCGCCGACACCCAGGAGATCCAGGCCGCGGCGCAACTCCTCCAGCGGCAGGCCCAAATCAAGCAAGGCGCCAAGCAGCATGTCGCCGCTGGCGCCCCCAATGGACTGAATGTAGGC
>JAPPJA010000120.1 GCA_028874675.1 Chloroflexota bacterium | reverse complement strand
CGAGGTTCCCGCCTGCGCGGGAACGACGGTTTAGCCCCAACCCATCAATACAATCCAGTTGAAGTACTAGCGTATCCGGCAAGGCTGCAAGGGAATTCGGGTCAAGCGCAGCAGGGAATCCTGGATACCGGCTCTTGCCGGTATGACGGGCTGGCAGGCCGGGAATCCCCACCAACTCTAAAGCCTTACTCGTCATGGGGCAGGTCGAGGCGTGGAACCCTGGAGATGTGGCGGCACGCCACCTCAGAGGTTGCGGCTTCAAACCGCGCTTCCCGGGAAGGATTTCGGGACTTTCAGCGGGCCCGGCGTGCCATGACCCCGGTTTCCGCTCAGTACAGGAAGCAGGCCACGGTGTGGCTTTGGGAAACCTCTTTGAGCTGGGGCTCCTCTTCCGAACACCGCTCCATGTAGTAGGGGCAGCGGGTGTGGAAGTGGCAGCCCGGGGGCGGATTGAGGGCGCTGGGCACCTCGCCGGAGATGGCCAGCTCCTCCCGCTCTTCGTCGGGATGGGAGGGGAGGGAAGCGGCAAAGAGGGCCTTGGTGTAGGGATGGAGGGGGTTGTTGCTGAGCTCCAGGCTTTCCGCCGTCTCCACAATCTTGCCCAGGTACATAACCGCGATTCGGTCGCTGATGTGCGCTACGGCAGCCAGGTCGTGGCCGATGAAGACGTAGCTGATGCCCAGCTCCCTTTGAAGCTCTTCCAGCAGGGTGAGGATGTGGGCCCGGATGGAGACGTCCAGGGCGGACACGGGTTCGTCCAGGACGATAAGCTCGGCGTTGGTGGCCAGGGCGCGGGCGATGGCGATGCGCTGGCGCTGGCCCCCGCTGAACTCGTGGGGGAAGAGACGGGAGACGTCGGCGGGCAACCCAACCAGTTCCAGCACCTCTCCGACGCGGTTCTTGATTCCCTGCCGGGACATGAGACTGTGGACTTCCAGTGGCTCGGAGATGATGTCGCCAACGCGCATGCGTGGGCTCAGGGAGCTGAAGGGGTCCTGGAACACCACCTGCACGGCCTGCCGGTACTCCTTCAGTTCGCGGCCCCGCAGCTGGGCCACATCCTTGCCCTTGAAGATCAGCGAACCGGAGGTGGGGGCCTCCTGGGTGAGGACCAGCTTGGAGGTGGTGGTCTTGCCGCAGCCCGATTCACCCACCACGCCCAGGGTCTCCCCCGGGTAAACGCTGAAGCTCACGCCGTCAACGGCCTTGACGTACCCCTTGACCCGGCTGAACATCCCGCCGGAGGTTACGGGGAAGTACTTTCTGAGGTCCTGGGCCTCCAGCAGGGCGTCAGCCATTCTTTGCATCCTCTACGGACAGCCAGCACTTGGACTCCTGTCCGTCGCCAAATGAAACGTAGGGTGGTTCCTCGTTGATGCACTTTTCGGTGGCGAAGGGGCAGCGAGGGTGGAAGGCGCAGCCGGTTGGCAGTTCCGCCAGGTTGGGAGGCTGCCCCGGAATCACGTAGAGAGGGTCCTTGTTGCCCAGGCGAGGGATGGACTGGATGAGAGCCTGGGTATAGGGGTGACGGGGGTTGTTGTAGATGTCCCGCACGCTCCCTTGCTCGACAATTTTGCCGGCGTACATTACGGCAACCTTGTCGCACATCTTGGCAACGATGCCCAGGTTGTGGGTCACGAATATCAGGGAAACCCCGGTTTCCCGCTGCAGGTCCCGCAGCAGGTTCAGGTACTGCAACTGAATCGTAACGTCCAGGTTGGTGGTGGGTTCGTCGGCGACGATGAGCTTGGGCCCGCCGGAAAGGGAGATGGCGCCGACAATACGCTGGCGCATGCCCCCGCTCATCTGGTGGGGGAATTCCCTCATTCTCACTTCGGGAGAGGGGATACGCACCGACCGCAACAGTTCAACGACCCGCTCCCGAAGGCTGCCGCCCCGGATGCCCCGGTGGTGGTGGGCCGGTTCGGCCACTTGGTCCATGATGGTAAACAGAGGATCCAGCGATGCCATGGGGTCCTGAAGGATCATTCCCATGTCGCGGCCCCGGATGT
>JAPPJA010000371.1 GCA_028874675.1 Chloroflexota bacterium | reverse complement strand
TTCTGGTCACGGTTCGCGGCCTTTGCCGCTGGCTGGTTCTGGAGGGAATACGGGCCGGAGACCCCTCCGAAAACCTGGAATCGCCCACTGTCGAGAAGAAGTTGCCCAAGGTTCTGTCACTGGATCAGGTGGAGGCGTTGCTGTCCCAGCCCGACCGGAGACCCGGAAAAACCCCCGCAGCCAGGGCCATGCGGCTCAGGGACAAGGCCATGCTGGAAGTGCTCTATGCGACGGGTCTGCGGGTTTCGGAGCTGGTGTCTCTGCAGGTCAGGGACCTGAATCTCGACGTGGGGTATCTGGACTGCCAGGGAAAGGGCGGCAAGGTCAGGGCCGTTCCGCTGGGCGACTCCGCCAAGGAGGCACTGGAGCAATACCGAGACCACGCTCGGCAGAGTCTGCTCAAGGGGAAGGGCTCTCCCATGGTCTTTTTGACCAACCGGGGGCAGGAGATGACTCGCCAGGGGTTCTGGAAGATGCTCAGGCGTTACGGCAAAGACGCGGGGATCCGGTCGTCTCTGAAGCCCCATGCCATCCGCCATTCCTTTGCCACCCACCTGTTGCAGCGGGGAGCCGACCTGCGTGCGGTTCAGTTGATGCTGGGTCACTCCGACATCTCCACCACCCAGATCTATACCCACGTATTGAAGGAGCGCCTGAAGGCGATCTACCGGGAGCACCATCCACGAGTTTAGTGTTGCGCTCTCAAAAGAAATTTGTGTTCATTCGTGTCCATTTGTGGTTCGTTGCTCATCTTCCTGCGGGGTGTGCAGTGTGGTTCCAGCCAGCGGAATCGAAACCAGGAAGGATGTCCCTCGGCCAACCTGGCTCTCGACGGCGATGGTGCCCGCGTGGTCCTCGATGATCTTCTTGGTTATGGACATTCCCAATCCGAAGCCCATGCGCTTGCCCTGAGTGAAGAAGGGCTGGAAGAGGGTGGCCTGCAGGTGGGCGGGGATGCCGGCACCGTCGTCTGTTAGACGGATGCAGGCCCGGTCCTGCCGGGTGTGGCTGCGTATGCAGAAGGTGCCCCGACCCTTGAGCGCATCCTTGGCATTGACCGCGATATTCAGGAGAGCCCTCCTGAATTTGTCCGTGTCGATGGTCACCGGGGCATTGCAGTTGAGTTTCTGCACAAAGCGGGTTCGGTCGTTTCGGAACAGTGCCTGGATCTCGATACAGTAGTTTCTCAGAATCTGGTCGAGGTTGCAGGTTTCCACCGACATGCGGGTCTTCGTGTCCCTGGCGAAATGCAGTATCTCATCCAGCATTCGTTCCATGCGTTCGACCTCGAAATGGATGAATGCCAGGCACTCCTTTCTTTTGTCGGACGAAAGGTCGGTGTCACTCAGAAGCGAGTTGAAGCCCTTGATGACCGTAATCGGGGTTCGACAGTCGTGGACTATGGTGTTGACCATGGTGCCCACCGCCGCCAGCTTTTCGGTCTTGATTCTCTCCTCCTGACTCTGCCTGATGCGATCCATCATGTCGTTGAAGTGGTTGGCCAATCCCTCCAGCTCATCGCCGGTATTGACTTGAATTCGGTGAGAAAGGTCGCCCGCCGAGGCCTTCAAGGCGCCCCCGGCGATGGTCGAAACGGGATCGGTGATGCGGTTGGCCAGGATACAGGCGCCCACAATTCCCGCCACAACCGCCGCCAGGCCGATCTCTAAAATAACAGCCTGAATCTCCCATACCCTCTGCTTCATGCCATCCGTCAAAAAGCCCAGGCGGACCGTACCCCAACGCAGCCCAGACTCGGACGAGAGGACCGGAACCGTGAAATCAAGGACCGGAACCTCGGAAGAACCGTCGCGCAAAGGATGATGGAGTTGACGGAACAGCGGTTTCTCGGCTTGCAGGGATTGCCGGGCGGCGGCACCGGTCGGATGGGAATTGATCAGGGAGGCGTCTTCGGAATGGGCTGCCACCTTGCCTTCCTTGTCATAGACAATGGCGTAGAGGAGCCGGCTCTCTCGCCGGGCCAGCTGCGCATTGACCTGGAGCATGCGGTAATTGTAGG
>JAPPJA010000011.1 GCA_028874675.1 Chloroflexota bacterium | reverse complement strand
AAAACGACCAGTCGATTTCTCTAAAGTCTATCCCCAGGTCCTGGAGGCTGTCTTTTTCCGCCGCTGAAAACGGCGTTCCGACTCTATAGACAACCACGCCGGATGCGTCACCCGCAAAGAAGGTGAAGCCCATCCAGGCAAGCAGGGACAATCCTGTCAATTTGAGTAAAAGCATAATGCCCTCATCACTAATAGACCACGGAGACAATGCCGCTCCTGACTTCCTTTTCCGTGTGCAGGTCCACCGCTAGGCGATACAGGTAGATCCCCGGCGCCACCAGCCGGTTGGAACGGTCCGTGCCATCCCAGGAGCGGGCGTGCTCGCCAATCGAATCCTCCCCCGCATACACCTGCTTTACCAGGGTGCCGGAAAGATCGTAGATCCCCACCGAAACCGGCACCGGCGCGGTGACCCGCAAGAGGGTGTAGGAAATCGTCAATACATCGTTGATCGCATCCCCGTTGGGGGTAAAGGGCGTGGGAAAAACCCGGGGTGCGAACAACAAGGATTCACCCACCGAGGTGCGCACCGATAAAAGTTCGCTCTCCGCCTCATCCGCGGCATTGCCCGGGACGATCTGCTGCCGCACCTCCTGAGGGCGCGTGCTGTCGAACACCCTACCGTCAAAGAAGGTGCCCACCTCCCGCAGCACCGGGGCATTGAACACCACCTCCAGGACCACTCCGCTGTCGGCCGGACCCAGCTTGCGCGGCAACTGCACCTCAAAGCCTAGACCGTCTTCCTGGGCCACCCAAGTAAAACCCGCCTGATCCACCCCCCCTAAGCGCAGCGAATCCACCGAGGTAAACCCCGCAGGAGTGGCAATCTCCACGCTGTCAAAGCCCTGATCCCCGGCGCGGATGGTCGGCTTGACAAAGTAGGTGAAGTGGGTCACCGCGCCGATCTGGGTCTCGGGCGGGAAAATCTCACCCACGATGCCGCGCACCGCCGGCGGCACCGAGGCCTTGAATTCTAGGTAGGCGATCTTGCCCCCGTCCTCGAAGGTGGAGGTAAAATCCGCCCGGAGCTGAATGAACTGGCGCGAGCTGGGGGAGGCCAGAGCCACGCCCGGCTGGGCAAAATCATACGGGCTCGACCAGAAGCTCCAGTTTTCCGCATCCGGACTCACCCTGTTCCATTCATCTGTGGGCTTGAACACATCCGGGAGCCGGTCGTAGCTCGCTTTGTAGTCCTTGGCGCTCAGGCTTCCACCGCCCTGGAGGTATCTTATGCTGTCTTGCTGTTCGGGGCGGGCCTCCCAGAAGATATCCGGCTGGGGGTCGGTGCCGGTGCGGGTGCGGATCTCGATCCGGGCGTTGGGATCCTGCCGGCCCGACCAGGTGATCGGACCCCAACTGGCCAGGTTCTCCAGCTGGATGATGTCCGATGCATAGGAGGCCTGGTTGACGAAACCGCCGCCGTAGACCTCGAATTCGGCCAGCTCGATTGCCTTGGTAGTTACGCGACGAATATCCAGCTGTAGAAAACGGGTCTCCAGCCCGTCCGGCGGCTCGAGGAGCACCGTGACCTCGGGATCTGTGTTTTCGCTTATTAGCTCCATCGGAGCTACGCCTCCCGGTTTTTGAATATTGGCCAATGGGAGATACGCAACACATTGCCCGCAAGCGGTGCTCCTGAGGTCGTTGCCGACACCAATCCCGAAGCTTTCTAAAAAGCGCCCCGGGTTTTCCGCCTGGGGGTGGAAACGCACCTTCTTGACCAGGAATTGTCCGCCCAAATCGAGGGTTATCCTGGCTGGGTTATCAACGGCCTCCGGCCACACATAAGCCGTACTCGGATCTCCATCCACGAGCACCTGTGCGACCAGGGTATTGCCCCGTCCGTACACGCTTATGCTTATCCATCCGCCTCTGTTCGAGACCGTCCGAGCCATATTCTCGTCTTCATCGAAAAAATAGGGTTGAAGTGAGCCGGTGCTCAAGGAATCCAATTCGAGGCCTTGTTCCAGGGCGGAAAACGACCAGTCGATTTCTCTAAAGTCTATCCCCAGGTCCTGGA
>JAPPJA010000361.1 GCA_028874675.1 Chloroflexota bacterium | reverse complement strand
ATCCGATCCTGACGATCCAAACGCGCTAGAGGGCAAAGCGGTGGTGTTCGACGGAACGAAACCGGCGGGGCCTCGCTTTTGCCAACCGCGCATCCCCAACAAAAGGAGAATACCCATGAACCTGGGAGAGTTCATCGACACGTTCAAGGACGCCATTTCCCGAAGGGTGGTGGAGTCCTACCCGCCCCTGTACCGGCCCTCGGAAAGCGAAACGAAGCTGCCCCACCTGCTGCGCACCCCACTGGGAGCGCAGGCCGACGCCATCCGAGGCGCGGCCCTCTCTTTGCAAGCCCACCGGGGCACCACGGTAGTGGGCGAAATGGGGACGGGCAAGAGCTTCATCGGCGCGGCGGCGGCCCACGCTGCCGGTTTCCGGCGGGCGTTGATCCTCTGCCCGCCCCACCTGACCAAGAAGTGGAAGCGGGAGGTGGAACAGACGGTCCCCCTGGCCCGCACTGCCATCGTCACCTCCATCACCGACCTGGAGCGGCTGCGCCTCTCCGCCGGTTCCGGCCCCCTGTTCGCCGTGATGAGCCGGGAGCGGGCCAAGCTGTCCTACCGCTGGAAGCCCTCGGTGATCCAGCGGTGGGCCACGGAAAACGCCCGCCTGGTCAGGGATGAGGAGACCGGCGAGCCGTTTCAAGTTCCCTGCTGCGCCACCTGCTACGGCCAGGTCACGGACAAGGACGGCGTTCCCCTCACCGACGCCGAGCTGAGCCGGCGCAAGCGCAACTGCGCCCGCTGCGGCGCCCCCCTGTGGCAGGCCGACGGGACCGGCCCGCGCAGGTACCCGCTGGCGGACTACGTGAAGAACCGGATGCGGGGCTTCTTCGACCTGCTTATCGGGGACGAAGTTCACGAGTATAAAGGGCGCGGCTCCGCCCAGGGCATCGCCGCCGGGGTGTTGGCCGACGTCATCGGCAAGTCCCTGAGCCTCAGCGGGACTTTGATGGGAGGGTATTCTTCGACCCTGTTCCACCTCCTCTACAGGTTTTCGCCGGAATTGCGCACCGAGTTCGGCCACTCCGAGGAAAGCCGCTGGATACAGCGCTACGGCTTCCTGGAGGAGACCGTGCGCTACCCCGACGATGGCGGCGCCTTCGAGGACGGGCGCACCAGCCGGCGCAAGGGGTTCCGCAAGACGGTCAGCGAGCGGCCCGGCCTGGTGCCGGCGGCATTGTTCCACATCATAGGCAACTCGGTCTTCCTCAAGCTGGCGGACGTGGCCTCCGCCCTGCCGCCCTACGAGGAACAGATACTCCTGTCGGGCATGGACTCGGAGCCGGACCACACCGGCCACTCCCAGCGCAGCGCCTACAACCACGTCTTCGCCGAACTGCACGAGGCCCTGGTCGAGGCGCTGAAGAAGGGTTCCAAGCGGCTGCTGGCGACCTACCTGCAAACCCTTCTCGCCTACCCCGACGGTTGCACCCACGGGGAGACGGTGTTCGACCCGGCCAGCGGCAAGCTCATCGTCCAGGTGCCGCCCCTGTCCGAGGAGAAGATCTACCCCAAGGAGCAGGCCCTGGTGGACCTGGTGGCGGCGGAACGGCTGGCGGGCCGACGGGTGCTGGTGTACGCCACCCACACCGGAACCCGGGACATCACCGGACGGATGGACGACATCCTGACCCGGCACGGGTTCAAGGTGGCGGTGATGAAGGCCGACGCCGTGGCCCCGGACCGGCGGGAAGCCTGGGTCGCCGACAGGGTGAAGGAAGGGGTGGACGTGGTGATCTGCCACCCCCGCCTGGTGCAGACCGGCCTGGACCTCATCGACTTTGCAACCCTGGTCTGGTTTGAGACGGAGTTCTTCGTCTTACAATCAACACAAAAAAGTACGGTTCTCATGGGTGGTTGATTTGGAGGCTATCGAGGTTGGGTAGGTGGCAACACCTTACAGAAGCCACGTGTCCCATACCAATGGGTCAAAGTAAAGACCTACCGGCTGCCCGAAAGGTTCTAGCGCCTTTAAGCGGGCCGGACTGGACAAAATCAAGAACCGGGACCGATTCCGACGTTACCCCGTC
>JAPPJA010000059.1 GCA_028874675.1 Chloroflexota bacterium | reverse complement strand
TCAATATTGATGGTGTAGTCGGCGCCAAATTCCTCAGCCAGTTCCAGGCGGTTTTCCAGACGGTCCAGGACTATTACCCGGTCGGCGCCCATATCCTTGGCCATGGCGGTGGCATTGAGGCCGAGGCCGCCAGCCCCCTGAATTACAACGTACTGGCCCTCATGGGCTCCGGCCCGCATCAGCCCGGTGGTCACGGTGCCCATAGCGCAATTGACCGGGCCGAGGAGGTCGTCGGGAAGCTCGTCGGGCACCCGGAAGAAGGGATGCCGGGGAGGAAGGTACAGGAAGTCGGCGTAAGTACCCGTGAAAAATGGGTACACCCCGGCGGTGGGATAGGCCCGGTTGGCGCACCAGTTGGTGTCGCCCCGGAGGCACAGGTGGCAGCGGTGACAGGGGAAAATCGCCGAATAGACTACCCGGTCGCCCTCATCGATAGGTGTACCCAGTGTATCAGTGGCCACACCCTCGCCCAGAACTTCGACGACACCGGTACCTTCGTGGCCCATCACCCGGCCCGTGGCGGGAATGGGCATATGCTCCTGGGTCTGGTCGCCCCGCCAGGTATGCAGGTCGGAACCGCAAATGCCAGCCTGGGTCATGCGAAGCAATACCGCGCCGGGTTCGGGTTCCGGGACATCGTACTCTTCGATTTCAAAGGGTTTCCCATATTCCTTGACTACTACGATTCTGCCTTTCACGAAGCACCTCGCATTTTATGGAAATGGGGTTAACCAACCGGAGCGCTTGGGCTGGCATCAGCCCGTCTTCAGCAATCCCCCGGCGACCTGCGGAACTACACCTTTACCCGGCGCCCACTGCCTGGGGAGACCGGGCATTGGCCACTCCAATCATGCTGTCCCGGGTTACCAGTTCCGCCAGTTGTTCTTCGCTCATACCTTCTGAGCCTTTGGGGCGGCGGGGAAGCACCAGGTATCTCAGGTCGGCGGTGCTGTCCAACACCCGGACCTCCACTTCATCGCCCAGGTCAAGCCCAAACTCGCTGATTACGCCCCGTGGGTCCACCACGGCCCGGGAACGGTAAGCGAGGCTCTTGTACCAGTCCGGAGGCCGCCCCAGGAGAGCCCTGGGATAGCAGGAGCAGAGGGTACAAACGACCAGGTGGTGTAGTTTGTCGGTGTTCTCAACTACGTCCAGCTTGGGCGTGGTTTCAGGCAGGGAATATCCCAGCTGGGCCAGCGCGGCCTCCGGGTCGGACAGCAGAAGAGCCTTGAACTCCGGGTCCGCCCAAGCCCGGGCAACTACCCGGGCGCCGTCGGCCGGGGACCTGGCCTCCACCCGGTCAACCATGCCCTGGATCTCATCCGGGGAACAGATACCTTTTTCCACCAGCAGGGCCTCCATGGCCCTGGCGCGTAGGGCGTAATACCCCATCTCCTCATCGTGAGCCATGCCGGGATGGTCTTCGTGGTCATGTCCATCGTGCCCGCGGCCCGGCGTCTCCGGTATTGTCAAGGTTGCCTCCTCGGTCGGGGCTGAAACCCGCCCTAAACGGGTTCCAGCCAGTGCTGGTAAATATCGACGTGAATCTTGTCGGACACCGGGCCCCGGTATTCCGGCCACACCTGTTTCTGGGAAAATTCAACCCGGTAGAGGGGTTGGGCAGGCTGTCCGTCACCGCCATAGGCCAGGGACTCGGGGTTTGGAAAGACGCCACACAGCTTGTGCACCCGGCCTCGCTGCCCCTGGATATAAACGGGGGTTCGGAAGTGGCCGCCAGGATTGTCAACGCGGACCCTTACCTCGTCGCCGGCTCGAAATCTCGCTGATCCTCCGCCCGATGAAGTTGGACCTTGATTCATAGCTACACCCGGCTCCTGATTTCCTCGAACTTGCCGTCCAGTTCCTCCCTGGTAATGACGCCTTTTTCCAGCAGCAATATTTCCAGGGCGGCGGTCCAGCGCTCGTAATAGGAACAGGCCTCATAGGTCGCCGGGTCAAGGCTCTCGATGGCCCGGCGCATCTCATCCGTGCGTGCACAATGTCCTCAGCGAGAAGGGATTGCGACGCACGGA
>JAPPJA010000083.1 GCA_028874675.1 Chloroflexota bacterium | reverse complement strand
GGTTCATCCCAAACCAGTTTCTGGATCTTCCCAAAATTCGGGATGACTCATGTTGACTGCATTTCGACCGTTCCGCCTGTGCCATACCGCCTGAAATGGAAGGCCACGTCGCAGGCTACACTAATTGTCCGGCGACTCAAAAGGCGGCAGTGGAGGCGGATAGTCAATCAACGGGTCGGCGGCTGCCTCTTCATTCGACAACTGAAGCCGTTCAATGGTCTGCTGCTGTTGAGAGTCAGGAACAAAACTCGGATTGGGTCCCCTTTCCCTTATTTCCCACAACTGGGACAATAGTCCACTTATTTGGTCCAGATGGGGCCTTATTTCCCAGTCGTGCAGCCGGTCCTCAAAAAAGTTCTCATGCAGAACATCGGCAATGGCATGAAAAGCGGGTAAGTCGGGACGGTTATACTCTACGGCAATCAAGTTGACGATAGTCCGCCGCAAGTTGTGCGACCCATGCCGCCACTCCCGGTCTTCAGCGATGGCCTTGACGGCCTGGGCCACTGCGCCCGAAGCCTTTTCACAGGCCTGGACTCGGTCACCCTTTTGGTCAAGTTCGTAGTTGGCCTGTTGGATTAAACGCCTGCTCAAATCGGAATGTCGGTTGGCGGTTTCAGTGGACATGTTGGTCGGCGCCCGCGATTAAAGAATACACAGAGAATTATACACCCAGCCCTACCTCAACCTCTCCAGGGCCTGCCCCGCAATCGCCACCGTCCGGTCAACGTCTTCCTCCGTGTGCGCCAGCGACACGAACCCCGCCTCAAACTGCGAAGGCGCCAGGTACACGCCGCCTTCCAGCATGGCGTGGAAGTACCTGCCATAGAGCTCGGTGTTGGACTGCTCCACCTGGGCCAGAACCTCTACCGGCCCGGGATTCATAAAGCCCGTCATCATTGAACCGACCCGGTTGAGCGTAGCGGGAATCTCGGCCGCCGCAAATGCCTGCGCAATCCCTTCGGCCAGGCGGCCCGCCAGGGATTCCAGCCTCTCGTACGTGCCTTCCTTCTGCAGTTCCGTCAGTGTGGTCAGTCCCGCGGTTACGGCCAGCGGATTCCCCGACAGCGTCCCAGCCTGGTACATCGGACCCAGGGGCGCCACCATTTCCATAATTTCCTGCCTTCCCCCGTAGGCGCCCACGGGCAGCCCCCCGCCGATAATCTTCCCCAGGCAGGTAATATCGGGGGTGACGCCAAACAAGGTTTGCGCCCCTCCATAAGCTATTCGAAAACCGGTGATAACTTCATCGAAGATGAGCGCGGCCCCGTTTTCTCCAGTAACCTTGCGCAGCGCCTGCAGAAAGCCCTCCGCCGGGGGGACCACACCCATGTTGCCCGCTACCGGCTCCACGATGACGCCGGCAATGGCATCGGGCCACGCCTCGAAGAAAGCCTCCACCGAGCCAATGTCGTTGTAATCGGCCACCAGGGTTTCGGCGCCGTAAGCCTCCGGGACTCCCGCGCTGGTGGGAATGCCGTGGGTCATAGCCCCGGAACCGGCCCGCACCAGCAGACCGTCGGCGTGGCCGTGGTAGCAGCCGGAAAACTTGATGATCTTGCTGCGTCCGGTATAGGCCCGGGCCAGGCGGATTGCGCTCATGCAGGCTTCCGTGCCGGAACTGACCAGCCGCACGCTGTCCACCGAAGGCAGCGCTTCGCAGATGGTGCGGGCCAGTTCCACTTCCATCTCCACCGGCGCGCCGAAGCTGGTTCCCCCTTCTGCCGCCCGGTGCAGCGCCTCCACCACCGCCGGGTGGGCGTGTCCCAGCGCCAGCGGTCCCCAGGAGCCCAGGTAATCAATGTACTCGTTGCCGTCCACGTCCCAGACGTGGGAGCCCTGTCCCCGGGCAATAAACGGCGGCGTACCCTCCACGGCCCGGAACGACCGCACCGGACTGTTGACGCCTCCGGGAATGTAACGCTGGGCCTGCTCGAATAGCTGCTGGGATCTGGTCTGGTTCATGTGGCCTCGTCAGGGGGATGGTCCTTTTTTGCCCGCTAAGTGTTAACCATATCCGCGCCGCCGTCAATACGGCCGTCTATGGAAAACGGCAGAGCCTCCAGCCCCGGGCAGTCCAGGATTCGCTCGATGCAAGCCTCGTCGCCACCCACAAAGGTGTCGTATGAATCAACGTCGGTGGCAATGCACCACGCCCGGTCTTCGGGCCACCAGAGGTTTGGGGATTGCCCCCACGGCGGATACTGGCTCAGCGAGGGCAGGATGTCCAGGGAACCAAAATAGATGAGATAGTCCCGATTTTGTCCAGCCAGGCGAGGCGCCCCTGCCAGGGGGTCGGGGGCGGGGCGAAGTTTACCCCACAGGTGATGCGCCAGGTCTTCAACGCTCGACAGCAGTCCCGGCTCATGACCAAAATACCTGACCGTTCCTCCAGGAAAACAGCCGTTTCCCTCCCAGTAACCCAGGTAGCACCTGTCCGGCGTTGCGGTGCATTCCCGCAGCAAGGCGCTCAACACCCTGCTCTCGGTGACCGGAAGGCTGCCCATTGCCGGGCCCTCTCCCCATTCAACACGGTACGGATAAGCCACCCTGGCCACATTGCCTGGCTGCATCAGGGGATGCACGGTTGTTCCGTTCCACTCCGCCACAGTTGACCACCGGACGGGGTGGCCTTCGTCCCTGTCCAGGGCTTCATCGTCACCCAGGTAGAAGGGGTGAAAGATGCGGGCATAAGCGGGAAAACAGTCGGGAAGAAACGACCTCAGCGTCACTCCTTCTCTTCCCCAGGGCTGCAGGCGGTTCTCTATCCACTGACCGGCAGCCTGGTCTCTTGCGGCAACCAGGCCCTCGGGCAGGTGGAAGCCCCGGTTGCGCTTGAATATGGAGGGATCGAAACCAAACCGGAGCACTGGCTACTCTTCGCCCCGCAGCCAGCGGGCAACCTCCTTGGCGTGATAGCTGATGATTATGTCCGCGCCGGCCCGGCGGATGGCCGTCAGCAGCTCCAGGGTTACCGGCTTCTCGTCAATCCAGCCCTGCCTGGCCGCGCCCTTGACCATTGAGAATTCGCCGCTGACGTTGTAGGCGGCCATGGGGTGGTCGAACCTGTCCCGGGCCGACTTGATAACGTCCAGGTAGGCCAGGGCCGGCTTGACCATTACGATGTCGGCGCCCTCGGCGATGTCGCTCTCTATTTCCCGCATGGCCATACGCCGGTTGGCCGGGTCCATCTGGTAGCTGCGCCGATCGCCGAACTGGGGCGTGGAGTCGGCGGCCACCCGGAAGGGCCCGTAGAAGGCCGACGCATACTTGGCGGCATACCCCATCACCGGCACCGTTTCCTCCCCGTTGGCGTCCAGGGTTTCGCGGATTGCCCGCACCTGGCCGTCCATCATCGCGGACGGGGCTACCATATCGGCCCCCGCCTGCACCTGGGCCAGGGCCGTTCGCGCCAGCAGTTCCAGCGTCTGGTCATTATCAATCCGCTGCCCGTCAATGATTCCGCAGTGACCGTGGTCCGTGTATTCACAGAGGCACACATCGCCTACCACCATCAGGCCGGGCGCCGCCTGCTTGATTACCCGGATGGCTTCCTGGATGATGCCTTCAGGGTCATAGGCGCCGCTCCCCACGGGGTCCTTCTCCTCGGGAAGTCCAAACAAGAGGACGGCGGGAATGCCCAGGTCCACCACCTCGGAAATCTCTTCCTCCAGCATGTCCAGTGAAATCTGGAAGTTGCCGGGCATGGGCTCAATGGGCTGCTTCACCCCCTGGCCGTGGGTTACAAACAGCGGGTAGATAAAGTTTGAGGCGCTAAGCCGGGTCTCCCGGACCAGGTCGCGGACCGATTCCAACTCCCGCACCCTGCGCAGCCTCATATCGGGAAAGCTGGTCATTTTCTTCTCCTCAATCCACTGGCGGACCTGACTGTCCACCAGTGCAGAGTACCTTCAGTCGTTGGCTGCCGCCAGGGGATCATCAGCTGTGTAGTGAGCCACCAGAGCATCCACCAGACCTTCCACCGTGTGCTCTTCAGCCATCATATCTACCCGTAGGCCCAGTTCCTTCGCGGTTCCTGCGGTTACCGGACCGATGCAGGCAATCAGCGCTGACTCCAGCACAGACTTGTCCCCACCGAGAATCTCCAGCAGATTGCGGACAGTGGATGAACTGGTGAAGGTTATTGCATCCACTCCCTGGGACAGCAGTTTGCGGGCATTTGAAGCAGCGTCGGGCGGGGTTATTGTACTGTAGGCGGTTACCCTTTCGACCCTGGCTCCCAGCCTGGACAGCCCGTTGGCCAGGACGTCGCGGCCAATGTCTGCCCCGGGCAGCAGCACGGGCACCCCCGACCAATCCCTGTCCGACAGTTCCTCCACCACGGCCTCGGAAACGGAGGTCTCCGGTACGAAATCAGGCCGTATTCCTCTTTGCGTCAGTGCGGCCGCCGTGGCCGGTCCTATGGCTCCTACGGTGGAATCGGCAAACACCCGGCAGTCCTGCCCGTAAGCCTCAATTCGCTCGAATACCGCATCCACCGCATTGGCGCTGGCAAAAATAGTCCAGAACTTGGTGATTGTGCCGAAGGGAGTTTCCAGCGGCAGCAGCCCGTACTGGGCCAGCGCCCGGTCCAGTTCCCCGTAGTCTTCCGGCGGCGCTATTGCGATGGACGGCAACTCCAGGAACTCCGCTCCCTGTTCCTCCAGCAGCGTACGCAGGCGGGAAGCCTGGGTACGGGAGCGGGTTACCAGCACCCGCTTGCCGAACAGGGGCTTTCGGTCAAACCACCGAATTTCTTCGCGCAGGCTTGCCACCGGCCCTATAACGGCCACCACCGGCGGCGTCAATCCGGCTTCCTTCGCCCGCGCCACCACGTCGGCAAGGCTGCCATCCACCGTCTTCTGCTTCTGCCAGGTGCCCCATTGCACCAGGGCCACCGGCGTATCCGGCGCCATTCCCTCTCGCTGCAGGGTTTCCAGGATGGACTGAAGGGCGGCCCACCCCATCAGAACTACCAGGGTGCCTCCGGTTCGAGCCAGTACGTCCCAGGGAATGGAGGACTCGGGCTTGGTGGGGTCTTCGCTGCCGCTGACCACCGTAAAGCAGGTGGCCAGGCGTCGCTGGGTCACGGGAATGCCGGCATAGGCGGCGGCGGCAATTGCCGACGTAATTCCCGGCACCACCTCAAAGGATATAGCGTTCCGGGCCAGTACCTGGGCTTCCTCGCCGCCCCGTCCGAATACGAAGGGGTCGCCGCCCTTCAGGCGTACCACCGCCTTCCCTTCGGCCGCTTTCTCCACCAGCAGATCGTTAATCTCGTCCTGGGTCAGGGCCTGCCTGCCCCGCTCCTTCCCCACAAAAACCAGCTCGGCGTCCGGGGCAGCCGACTCCAGCAGCGTCGGGTCCATCAGCCGGTCATAGACCACCACATCCGCCCGCTGCAGACACCGCATCCCCTTCACGGTAATCAGCCCCGGGTCGCCGGGTCCCGCCCCTACCAGAAAAACCTTGCCTGCCAAATTTCTTACTTGCATATTGTTAGCTGGCCATCGGTAGAATTCATCGTTTACCTCACTGACCTAGATTGATGACTAGGTCATTACCAATTTCCAAGCCAGCGACTTCGCAAGCTAGCATGATAATCTTCTCCATTGCTTTCTTGCTGTAATAAGTCCCCAACAGCCACCCGGAAACCAATTGGAAGGTATGCCTTTCTGCAATATCTGGTTTGCCCGGATAAAGCTCTTCCTTGCTTAGTGCAAGGTAGCGACGTTTGGTGCCATGTTTCCGAGAAGCAAACCTTTCACAAAAGGTTGGGTCTCTCTCGGACATAACCTCAAAAAGGCTGGTGAATACTGATGTCGCATTTGTTCTTGGAAAAGCCGTTCCGTGGAGCACGAATCCAATTTGCGGACTCACATCACCAGAGACAGTTCGTCCTTCCACTTCTCTTGCTCTCAGTCTTATGTCCCTGGGGTAAGTCGTTTGTACACGCTTTGACTCGCTCGCAAGGAAATCAGTACAAGTCTCGAAATCTGGCTCATAGCCGCAGAGGTCAGCTACTCTTCTAGTGAGAGCCTCAATGAAGGAATCATCTCCTTCCATTAGAAGACTTTCCCATGCAATCAGCAATGTCTTCTCAATCTGGTCGTCACGAATGGAATCCTGAAGGTCGGAGCGCATGTTTTCTAGGGCGAGACCCTTCAATACATCGCTCTTAGACAGATACCGGTTCAGTCTACGCTCACATTCTTCTGTATCGCGGCTTAGCAGATCAAACTTGTAGACTTGCCGGTCTTGATAGCCCCCTAATTCGAGGGGAAGATAGAAGTTCCATTCCTGGCCGTCTGTAAGAACAGCCAATGGAACTCCCTTATGGAAAGCATACTCGAACAATTGCCGCTCACTATCGGCGTCGATGCCTCCTACTCTCTTGACTTCAACCAAGACAGCCACATGCCCGTCGCGTCTCATAAGAGCGTAGTCTACTACTCGCCTCTCCGGGTGTTTAGCCACCGGATACTGGGGGGTTACTACAGTGGTATCAAATACAGGCCATTCCAATGCATTCAATATGGGCAAGACTATACCCAACGATACTGCAGCTTCATCACTGTATAGCCCCTTACGGAGGTTCTCTTGAACCCCTTCGATGGTATCACGAATGGACATATACGCTATTCTCCTTCTAGTGCCCGTGTAAGCTTTCCTTTCTCTACGCTACCTCCCCGCGTCCTCCAGCAGCCTGCCCCCACCCCTTTCCACCAGGGCCAGGTGGGCGTCGGCGGCCAGTTGGTGGGGGGAGCGGGTAAGGCCCCTTACCTTGGCCTGAAACGACTGGGACCCATCGGGCGTGCCCAGGAACACGGTGAGGTTCATCAGGTCGCCGTCAGACTGGGCGTATGCCCCCACCGGCACCTGGCAGCCGCCGCCCAGCCGTTCCAGGAAGGCACGCTCGGCGGTGGCGGCATAGCGCGTGGAGGCATGGTCTATCGTCTTCAGAATCCCGACCATCCGGTCGTCTCCGGCCCGGGTTTCCACCGCCAGAATGCCCTGACCAGGCGGCGGCACAAAGCTCTGCGGCGACAGGTACTCGGTTATTCGATCGCCCAGGCCCAGCCGCAGCAACCCGGCGGCGGCCAGAACGGCGCCCTCGCATTCTTCTCCACCGGCCTTGCGCAGGCGGGTCTCCACGTTGCCCCGAATGGGCACCACTTCCAGGTCAGGCCGGCGTTTCAGCAGCTGGGACTGTCTGCGGGGGCTGCTGGTCCCCACGCGCGTGCCCTGGGGCAGTTGCTCCAGCGGACAGCCGTACACATTCACCAGCACGTCCCGCGGGTCTTCCCGGGGCAGCAGGGAGGCCAGCGTCAGGCCGTCGGGCAGGAGGGTAGGCATATCCTTGAGGCTGTGGACGGCCATGTCCAGCTGGCCGGAGAGGAGTTGCTGTTCGATTTCCTTGACGAACACCCCCAGGCCCATGCCGGCCAGGGGCGCCGTTGCATTGGCGTCGCCGTGAGTGGTTACGGTAACTACCTGAAACTCCAGGTCGGGGTGAAGAGGCCGCAACTGTTCCAGGACTATATCGGTCTGGAGACGGGCCAATGCGCTGGCCCGGGTCCCCACCCGGACCACATTCTGGCCGTGACGGGGCGAGGCTTCGATGCCGTCTTCGTTAGCGCCGCCCATGCCGTCCACCGCTCCCGTCCATCTTGAACATATCCCGTATCACTTGCTGGCGGGCGGGATCATTGTCTTCTTTGAGGTACATGGTGGGGTGGTGCATAAGCTTCTTGACCAGGGCGCCGGTCATCGCATCCAAATGAGCCGCCAAGTCTTCCAGGTCCGCATCCTGGGGCGATTCCCCATCCGAACTCAGGTGATTCCGCAGGCGGGCTAGGGTCTTTTCCACTTCCGCGCGGCGGACCTCCTCCGCGTATTCCCTGATGGTGGCGACGGCGGATATGGTGTCCAGGGACTCCCACCACTCGATGAAACCGTCGGCCTCCTGCGCTGCCAGTTCTTCCGCGCGGGCGATTTCCGGTTCCATACCCACGCTGGCGGCATCGGAAGTCCTGCTCAAACCATCAATATCGTACAGGCTCACCCCGTCCAGCAGCCCCACCTCGGGATCAATATCCCGGGGGACAGCGATATCAATCATAAGGAGTGGCCGTTGACTTCGCCCCGCCATAATTTCCCGTACCTGGTCCGGCCCCAGAAGGTAGTCCGGGGAAGCCGTAGTACAGATGACGACATCGGACTGACCCAGGACTTGAGCAAGCATTTCAATCGAGGCTGCCGCTCCGCCAAGCTCTTCGGCCAGCGTCTCCGCCCTCTCCAAGGTCCGGTTGGCAACCACTAACCTTCCCGCTCCGGCCGCCGCCAGCGCCCGCCCGGCCAGCTGTCCCGCGTTGCCTGCCCCGATTAGCAGCACACTTTTCTGCGAAAGGTCGCCCAGCAGGCGGTGGGCCAGTCGCACTCCCACGTGGCTGACCGACCTCCGCCGGTAGTCTCCCATGTTGCTTTCCAGCTGCGAACCGTGGTGTACCCGCCGTCCCGCCCGCAGGGCCTGGTGAAACAGGCGGGAAATCGGCCCCTTGACGTGGCCAGATCCCCCCTTCGGATTGCTGGCTGCGGCGAATGCGTCCCGCACCTGGCCCAGAATCTCCCACTCGCCAACCACCATCGAATCCAGGCCGCTAGCCACCCGGAAAAGGTGCCTTACGCAGTCTCCCTCCAGGTGATGGTACAGGTAGGGCTCCAGCTCTTCCGGAGACACGCCCGAATATTCCGCGACAAACTCCCGGACCTTTGCCACCGACTCCAACCCGTCCGGCACATCCTCGGTGAGGGTATAAATCTCCAGCCGGTTGCACGTCGAAAGAATAACGCCCGAAGCCACCTGGGTTGCCAGGGCATCCAGGGCTGCCGGCAGCCTCTCGGAATCCACGGTCAGCTTTTCCCGCACCTCCACCGGAGCCGTGCGGTGGTTCACGCCAAGGACAAGGAGGCTCACCGTACCGCCTCCCTTTTTCGGCCTTTGTTCTCACGGGCAGCCTGCCGCGCCTGGCAGCTTCGGGTGTTGCATTTGGCCAGGTCCGGACACATTCCCGACGTCTCCGGATTCTGCAATTGCGACAGCAGCATTTCCAGGGCCTCCCCGCTCCGTCCCTTCTGGACCATATCCAGCAAGTCCCTGGTGATGCAGCACTGCCACCGCTCCGGGTCAATTGCCACCCGTTTCTCCTTGATTACCCGCCGCGCCTGGGCCAGCACGTCGGCCAGGTCCGCCCATTCCAGCGCCTCGGCATTGGCCAGCGTCTCCCGCAGCTTGCGGGCCAGCGCCGGGCTTGCGCCGCCCGTAGATATGGCCAGGGTCACCGGTTCCCGCTTCACAATGGACGGTGCGATAAAGCTGCAAAGGTCCGGGTCGTCCACCACGTTCAGCAGCACGCCCAGTTCCTCCGCCTCTTCAAAAATCTCCCGGTTAACGTGCCACACGTTGGTGGCGGCCACTCCGATAAAGGCCCCTTCCAGGTCGCCCCGCTGGTAGGTGCGCTCCAGCCAGGTAACGTCGCCCCGCTGGGCCGCCTGCCTTATGCCCGGGGTGGCATCGGGACTGATAACTGTAATCTGGCACCCTGCCTGCAGCAGCGCGCCAATCTTACCCTGCGCAATGGTCCCGCCGCCGATAATAACGCAGCGCTTCCCTGCCAGGTTCAAATACACGGGGTAGTAGTCGGGCATCTGATTCCTCTTCAGTCTCCTTTATCCGCGAAGGGACACGAAGGGAGGAGAATTAAAGGGCCCTTCGTGACTCGTTGTGTTCCTTCGAGGACAAATATCATTCTCTAGTCCTGCACAGCCTCTTCCAGTTCCGGTTCGTTCTCCCAGAATTCCTCGTAGTCCTCCACGAAGTACCGCACCCGCGTCTTCTTGTACTCCCGCGTGCTATAGAGGAGGAGGTTGTCGGTAATCTGGGTTGCCTGGCTGATTTCCCTGGCTATCTCCTCGCACTCGTCCTGCGTGGTCGCGTGAATCATGGAAAAATGGGAGTAGGGCCAGTCGGGGAAGGTCGGCCGCTCGTAGCAGTGGGTCACCGCCGAGTGCTGGGCCATGGTCATGCCCACCTCTTCGGCCCGTTCCGGCGGCACCTGCCACACCACCATCGCGTTGGCCCGGAAGCCCGACCGCCGGTGATGCAGCACCGCGCTGTACCGGCGCATTATCTTCCGCTCCTGGTATTCATCTGCCAGCGCGAACAGCCGCGCGTTGTCTAGCCCCAGTCGCTCCGACATCGCGTCGAAGGGACGAGGCGACAGCTCCAGGTCTTCCTGCAGTTCCCGGATTACCGACTTGTCGAACTCCGAGACCTCCTGCGCCTGGTTCCAGTCCGGCGCCGGCGTACGCTCCCCGATGTTGTCGGGGCTGTAGTTGTGGGCCGCGCTGCGCTGCTGGACCATGTCAAAGTTCACCCCGATCTTGAAGAAGCGCAGCGTGGGCATCACCCGGAAGTTCAGGGCCCCCGTCTCCTCGGCCATCCACTCCACCGTCTTTTGCAGGTCGCCGTCGGGCGGCACGGCCAGGGTGAACCACAGGTTGTAGTAAGACCCCTCCCGCGCGTAGTTGTGGCTGACCCCGGGGTGCCGGTTGATGAACAGCGCGCCCTCGTTCAACTGGTCCGGCTCGTAGGCAAAGGCCACCAGCGTGGTCTTGTACCCCAGCCGGCGGGTGTCGAAAATGGCGCTTACCTGCCGCACCACGTTCTGGCGCTTCAGCTCGTCCAGCCGGGATATTACCTCGGCCTCCCCAATCTCCAGTTCCTCTGCCAGTTCCAGGTACGGGCGGTCCACCATGGGAAACTTGCTCTGGATCAGGTTCAGCAGTTTGCGATCAATCAAGTCCATCAGTTATCAGTCAGCCTCCGAAATTCTTGCCACCGGCCCCGGCGCGGGCGCCCCGCCACCGGTGGCCGCCTCCATTCTCTTCTGGTACGACTCCACCACTCCCACCAGCACCTGGTCGGCCAGTTCCAGCGTCGGGCCCCACGACGCAGAACTGGTGGAATCCAGGACCAGCGTGCGGAAAAAGTTGAAGGCCTCCACAGTATCCTTCAGCGGGACCCCGCGCTCCGACATTTCCGCCCCGTATTCGTGACCCAGCATCAGCGCCTCCGCCAGTACTTCCTGCCTTCGACCCGACGCCCTCCTCTGGGGCAAGCCCTGGACCAGCAGGGACAGCAGCCGACGGCCAAAAAGGCGCATTCGGTCCCGTCCCTCCTCCTGTACGCTCTGGTACCACGACTGCCGGGCCACTTCTTCCTGGCTCAGGCGGCGACGGATTCGGCGCAGCGCGGCGTCTTCCACCCGGCCGGGAGTCTCTCCCCCGGGGATGTTCGAGGGACGCTGCGTCAGGGCCAGCAGGTCCTCACGCGCAAAGCGGCGGTGCCCGCCAGGCGTACGATAGACCCGCAGATGCCCGGCGTCAGCCCACTGGCGCAGAGTGACCTGGCTGACCTTTAGCAGGTCGCATGCTTCACTCAACGACAGCCACTGGGTTCTATCCGTGAGCTGGAGATTGGCCATAAATCTATAAAAATCTATAAAAGTCTGGGCAAATTCGGAAGCATTCTAGCGTAAAAGAGGGCCGCGAGGCAAGACGTGGAGACCAACGGTAACAGTTCAGAGTTGAGGGGAATTGCCTGCCTCTACCTCCGACATCGTAGGGGCGCATGGCCATGCGCCCCTACCCTACCCAAGACTTGCCCAACTTCGATGTTTCCGCATGCGCGCTAACGAAGGGTTTTCACCTAATCAGCACCCTCCAAGTCTGAACAGTTACGACCAACGCTGTTTTGGCTGGCAGATTGGCACAGGTTAAGGACTCTATAGAAAAAGATCCTTTGGCTGAACGTTTACCGCAATTTTCTTCAACCTGGGAAACTCTTCCTGCAAACAAATGGGCCTGGCCAAAATTCAGCCAAGCCCATATTTGAAAATGCGCTCAATCAGTGACGCCGCTCATCTGAAGCCGGCGCCCAGGTCTGAAACTACACGCTGAAGGAGGTGCCGCAGCCGCAGGCCTTCTTGGCATTGGGGTTCTCAAAGGTAAAACCCTTGCCGTTAAGGCCATCGGAAAAGTCCAGTTCGGTGCCCACCAGGTAAATGTAGCTCTTCTTGTCCACCATCACCTTGACGCCGAATTGCTCAACGATTTTGTCGCTCTCAAGTTCCTCGTCAGTGATCTTCAGGTCATAGGTCAGGCCGGAACAACCACCGCCTTTGACCGCCACCCGAAGGCCCACGTTTTTCTGGATACCTTCTTTTTCAGCGAAATACTTGATCTTCTCTGCGGCCTTTTCGGTTATCTGGACACCCAGTTCCACGCCATCCATGGTTATTGCCATTCTGAGCCCTCCCGTTGGAAAGCAGTATTGCTCACGCTATTAGTCCCATTTTACGTTCAAGATGCATTGCCAGTCAATGGGGATACCGCTGGACTTCACAACTGCCGATCTCGATCTTGCCAGAATCCGGATCGCCGGATGGCGCCGAGACGGCCCAAGAGCCACGATACCGGATTCCGACCCTGCCAGCGCAGGCAAAACCAGTCTGCCCCACATTCAGCCCTCCCCAAACCCTTCCGGCCCCAGCAACGGCACAAACCGGCACCTTCCCTGCACCTCCACCGTCAGCCCCTCTTCGGTCCGGCGGGCCAGAATCAAACTCTGTTCATCCCTGGGCCCCACCGGGGCCACCATCCGCCCTCCCACCGCCAGCTGGCCCACCAGCGTATCCGGCAGCCCCGGGCAGGCCGCCGTAACTATTATGGCGTCAAAGGGAGCATGGTCAGGACAGCCAAGCGTCGGGCCCGCAGTTTCCACAGTCACGTTCCCGTAACCCAGTTCCTCCAGCCGGACCCCGGCCGTCGCCGCCAGCGTCTCATCCCGTTCCACCGACACAACCCCGCCCCGGGGGAGCAGCAGCGACAGGATTGCCGCCTGGTAGCCGCTGCCGGTACCCACCTCCAAAACTTTCTCGTCCCCCTTCAGTTCCAGCAGTTCCGTCATCCGGGCGACCATGTAAGGCTGGGAAATGGTCTGCCCCGAGCCGATGGACAGGGGGATGTTCTGGTAGGCCAGGGGGCGGACCTCCGCCGGCACGAAGAGCTCCCTCGGCACCCGCTCCATCGCCTCCAGCACCGCTTTACTTCCTATCTCCGCCCCAAGTTCTACGAAAAGCGCTGACTTTTCTGCATTTATCCTCTGCATTATGTCCACCATTAGCCTCGTTGCCGCACTATAGCATAGAGGTATTGGCAGCACAAATGGTCCAAATGCAACAGCTGATAAGTGGGAGAATTCCCCACACTCCGCGTTTCCCCAGTCGGCAGTGTGGTAGTTCCTACTTCCTCGTAGCCCTGCCCCTCAACGCCGCCAGGGCCAGGAACAGGCTCAGCACACCCACCCCCACCGTTGAAAGCAGGCCATAGAGAATGACGGCCGGGTCCCATCCATCGGTGATCAGCGACCTCTCCGCCGCCAGAATGTAGGTCACCGGATTGTAGTCGGCGATGGTGGAAAGCCACGGCGTCATCTGCTCCTGCGGTATGAACAGCGTGGTCATAAACAGGAACGGGAAAAACAGCAGGAAGGACAGATTAACCGCCGCCACGTTTCCCGTCTTGAAGGCGATGGCGTAGGGGAACCCGTTATATACCAGCCCCCACAGTCCGGCCAGCAGCATGAACGCCACAATGCCCAGCGGGCCGGTCTCAAAGCTGACTCCCACGATGAACCCCATAATCACCACCGGAATGGTGAGCGCCACAATGAGCACAAAGTCCGCCATCATCAGCCCCAGCAGCAGCGCAACCCGGTTCACCGGGGTTATCACCAGCCGGTCAAAGTATCCCGTCTGTATGTCCGTCACCACGGTAATGGCGCGAGACACGCCGGTCACGGCGAACAGCACGGCCACCGGCAGCTGAAACGCCCGGTAGTCCAGCCCAGGTATGTTCTCCGCAAAGTCCTGCAGCGCTCCCACCGTCACCGCAAACATGAACACCGGTACACACAGCGCCGGAATTACCGTCTCCAGATCCCGCAACATGGCGCGCACCGCCCGCCTCGCCACGGCAAATGTATCCCGAAAGAACCCTGCCTTGCGGGCGTGTACCGTTATGGATGTGGCGTCGGTTGCGACGGCCATCAATTTCTCCTTTGGTGTGCCGGGCGAAAGACCGTGTCGGCAGATTAGTCCTCTTCCTGTCCCGCCTCTTCCCGCTGCAGCCTGGAACCCGTTACCTGCAGGAAGACGTCGTCCAGCGTCGGGGTGCGCAGGGTCAGTTCCCTTACCCCCACTCCCATTTCGTTCAGTTTCAGGGCCACCGCGCTCACCAGTGCGGCCCCATTTCCCGAGCTGACCGTCAGTTCCGAGTCGTGCGCGTCCACCGCATCCACATTGGGCAGGGACTGCAGGGCCTCCAGCGCCTGGTCGGAAACCGGCGCCTCCAGGTTGATGATTATCAGGTCCGAACCCCGCGAGTGCTTCAGTTCCAGCGGCGTCCCCTGCGCGGCCAGTCTCCCGCGGTCGATGATCCCCACCCGGTGGGCCAGGGCATCGGCCTCCTCCAGGTACTGGGTGGTCAGGAAGATTGTGACCCCCAGGTTTGTGTTAATCTGTCCCACTTCAACGAATATCCGGTTCCTGCTGATGGGGTCCAGGCCGGTGGTGGGTTCGTCCAGGAAGAGGATTTCCGGCTGGTGGATCAGCGCCGCCGCCAGGTCCAGCCTCCGCTTCATCCCCCCCGAATAGGTGCCGATCATCCTCCCCATCGCGTCGCCGATATCAATCAGGTCGGTCAGGTCGCCCATCCGCGATGCGATCTCCCGCTCTTTCAGCCCGTAAAGCCGCCCCTGCAGCGTCAGCAGTTCGCGGCCCGTCTGCTTGTCGTCCAGGGCCGCTTCCTGCAACGCAGCCCCTATCCTCAGCCTCACCTGGTCGGGCTGGGTTACCGGATCATATCCGGCCACCTCAATCGACCCTGCCGTCGGCGACAGCAGCGTGATCAGCATCCTGATAACCGTGGTCTTTCCCGCCCCGTTGGGCCCCAGGAACCCGTAAATCTCTCCCCGCCGGACCGACAGGTCAATACCGTCCACCGCGCGGACCGGGCCAAACTCCCGCACCAGCCCCCGCGTTACAATTGCGTCCTTCTCCTGCGACAACCTCGTTACACCCCAATTCTGCGAATCCTGATACTTTTACCACAATTGCCCCTTCCATGGGTCAATTCATTGGACACCGTGACGTCGTCTCCGACAGCAGGTAAACTGCGTCAAAGGGGCTGTATTGGTGGGTGGGATCAACCGTCCTTGCCGCGCCGGCGGGAACCAGAGAACATAAACTACCGCGAGGTTCTCGACGGCGTGGCAATGCACCGCTATTGCCCATCATTTCAGGGGAGTTGGTCTGCTGGCACAATCTGGGGCCCGTCTCTTGGCGTCGGGGGCCTGTGGCGCCCTTGGACGGCTATGCGGGCGTTTCCGACTGGGCGCCGTTCTGTTCGTCGTCCATCCAGCCGTAGCGTTGGGCCAGGCGCAGCCACAGGCGGCGGGTGGTGGCCGCGTCCCGGGTAACTTCTTCCAGCAAATTTGCGATTGCTTCCTGGTTGGCGACCAGGCGGTCCAGGAGCTGGTCATGGTCCTCGGCTATGGCGGCCAGGCGCGCTATGGTCTGCTCGTGACGCTCTGCGGAGGTCTCGTGGGAAGCTAACCTCTCTTCCAGTGGTCGTTCCTGCATGGGTCGGTGTCCTCATAGTAGGGCTGCGCGGGAAGCTCTGGCCGCCCAGTATAGCACGGTCGGCGTCCATTGGAGCGTGATGGCGTGGCCATTGGGACCATTCGGAGCCGTCTCTTGACGTCGGGGGCCTGTGGCGCCCTTGGACGGCTATGCGGGCGTTTCCGGCTGGGCGCCGTTCTGTTCGTCGTCCATCCAGCCGTAGCGTTGGGCCAGGCGCAGCCACAGGCGGCGGGTGGTGGCCGCGTCCCGGGTCAGTTCTTCCAGCAAACCTACGATGGCTTCCTGGTTTGCCTGCAGCGTCTCCTGGTTGGCGACAAGCCTGTCCAGCAGCTGGTCGTGGTCCTCGGCTATGGAGGCCAGGCGCGCCAGGATCTGCTCGTGACGCTCCGCACCGGATTCGACGGAGGCTAACCTTGCTTCCAGTGGTTGTTCCTGCATGAGTTGCCGTCCTTGTAACGCTGCGGGGGAAGTTCTGGCCGCCCAGTATAGCACAGCGGGCATCCGCCGCAGGCCGGCTCGGCGCGCCTGGCAGGGAAATCGCGCTCCAATTGCAGGTCATGCCCCACATTTAGCAACCATTTATGCCCATTTGTGAACAAAACTTCTCTTCGTGTCCCTTCGTGTCCTTCGTGGAAGAATTTCTCAACCGGAGAATAACGCGGCGACTTCATCCGTCGCCTGGCTTCCTCGGGCTTCCGCTTCCAGAGCTACACCAGGCCTCTTCAGCCCACGCCTTGCCTACCGGCCCGTGAAGCCGCCGACCTCTTCCCCGTTCAACCTGACCGTATATTCCTGGCCGCCCGTGAAGTGGGAACCCAGCGGTACGACTACTTCCTCTACGGGGTAGTCGGTAATGCAGACTATGGACCCTTCATCCGGCGCCACCCGGTAATACGTCAGGGTCACGTCAACGGCTTCGGCCTCCCGGCGGCTCACGGTGTAACCGTCCGGATGAGAACACCCGCTGCCGGCGGCTATTCCATAGGTGACCGCCAGCTCATACCTGAGGGGCGGACCTTCAATGGTCTGCAGTTCCGCCTCCACAATTTGTGCCTGTACGTTCACCGGAAAGGGAAAGTCGTCCGGAGGACGGGAGAACGTCCCGGTTATGTGGCCGTTCACGAATAACGTGTAAGTCTCGCCCGGCTCTATGAGGCCGCCCAGGTCAATGTACTCGTCCAGCTCAACCAGGTTCTCGTCGCAGGGCGCGCGCCACTCCGCCGCCGGCGGGACCATATGGGTCAGGCTGACTACTATGTCGCCGTCGTTGACCATTGCCGCCTGGTCACGCCGCCTGGAACAGTTCTCGGTCTCGCTCTGCAGGTACCACACCCGCAGGAAATCTCCCTCGTGGGGAGGCAGCATCTCCGCCCCCACAACTTGATATTCCGCTTCGACCCAGGCGTTGGGGTCCACCGCGTCCTCGCCCTCTTTCGGGGGCGGCGGCTGGACCATCACCAGCAGCATATCCACCTTGCGGGGATTACCCCGGGTGATCACGTCGTAAGCGGTGTCGTTGGTGAAGGCCAGCCGCCCGTCCGATTCCACGATACGGGCCTGGATGGAGTAGGTGTTCCGGTCGTTGATGTCGTCCCGGTTGTACTCCACTTCGAAATCAATAGGCGCCTGTCCGGGGTTCTCGATAACCTGCTCGGCTATGAGGGGAGCCGCGGCGTCCTGCAGCGAGGTGTCCCGAAGCTGGACTTCCACCCGCGCCCCGGGTGTCAGCGCCAGCCGTTCCCGGTAGGTAACAGTGCCCGAAACCGAGGCATTGGGACGCTTGCCCGAAGTTACCGTACTGGTGGAGTTTCCGGACCCGGAATCGCCCTGGCAGCCTGCCACCGCCAGGAGCATCGCAGAGAGTATCAGGAGGATGCCTACGGCCAGTCTGGGGTTCATCTTTGCGCCTCAAATTGAAAGACTTTATTGGTACTTCTTCAATTATATAGACGCAAGGCCCAGTCGAATGGTTCCCGGCGGCAGACGGGGATTTAAGGATTTACGCTGCAGGGACTCCCGGAGGTGGACGCAGAGGAGTGAAGGCCAGCGCCACCGCTCCCCCCACCCAGAGTACGGCCGCGTAGGTGAACACCGACCCGATTCCGTACTGGTTCACCACAACCGCGGCGATCAGGGGAGCCACGCCGCTGAGCACGCTGTTGACGCCCATTACTATGCCCATGGTCACCCCCTCCGTGCCCCGTCCCACCTGGTCCAGCACTGTCGCCTGCAGGATCTGGTTCATGGAGGAACTGAACAGCCCGATAGCCAGCACAATAGCCATCAGCAGCAGGCCTCCGCCCACCGGTTCAATGGCCAGCGACAACAGCCCCACGGCAGTCAGGCAGGGAATCAGGATCAGCTTGCGGCCAAACCGGTCGGACAGCAGCCCCGCGATGGGCGAAGAAACCACCCCCAGTATGAGGAGCAGCGTCAGGTGCAGGCCCACCATGAATGCCGAAAAGCCCAGCCCGCCCTCGGCGACCGGGTCGTGCAGGTACTTGGCCAGCCAGAACATCAGCACCACCGAGCCCATGTCTCGCAGGCTGCTCACAAGCACCAGGGCCAGGATTGCCGGGTTTCGCAGCAGGCGTCCGGCATCCCTGAACCGCTGGCCCACATCGGTGCGCGGACCTGTGTCCTCTGCGTCACCCCCCAGGTGAAACAGGGCCCAGAAGACCACGGCGGTCATCAGCACGGCGGGGAACACGTACACTACGGCCACCGGCCGCCACGAACCGGCGAACAGGGTAAGCAGCGCCCCCACTATCAGCGGGCCGATACTGTCGCCTATCTGGCCCCCCACGCCGTGCATGGACAGGCTGAATCCCCGCCTGGCCGGGAACCGCTGGGAAATGGCGGCGATTGCCGGCATGTGCCACACCGTCCCGGGCAACGGCAGCAAAATGAACACCAGCGCCAGGACTACAAAACCGGGAGAGGCGGCCACCAGCCCGTATTCCACTGCCGCCACCGCCATGCAGAGGGTCAGCATCAGCCCCCACCGGCGGCGGAAGATATCCACGATAAACCCGGCCGGAATGTTGGCCACGCCCCCGCTGATGCTCAGGATGGCGATCAGCGCGCCGAACTGGAAATTGGTGAAACCCATGGCCGTCTGGATTATGGGCAGCAGTACAACGATGCTCTGCCCATACCAATGGGTAAAGCCGTGGCCAATGGAAAGATTTGTGAGAATGAAGGGCCCGCCTCGCCGGTAGCGTGGCTGGCCTCCCAGGTAGTTTTGCGATGCCGAAGCGTCCAGTTCAGACCTCCATTGCTTGACGACTAGAGAGCTTGTTCATTGGAAATCACCCGCCAACAAACCGTTCCAGCGTTCGCTCCAGGGCCAGGTACCCATCGGTGCGTGTGCCCAGGATTATCAGCACACCCCCGGCCAAGACCAGGGCAGCAACAAAAAAGCTGCCCGCCAGCCCCAGGAGGAACCGGGAAACCTCGAAACTGGAAGTGTCGTCAGCCATTGCAACCCCTAACTCAGCTTCCCGTAAACCGTTTCCGGCGTTACCAGGATGGCCACCGAGTCCTGCTTCACCATGGCCTCGTCATACTCTTCC
>JAPPJA010000342.1 GCA_028874675.1 Chloroflexota bacterium | reverse complement strand
CCGCAACCAAATCAGGCCGGAAACACCACCATGAAGTCGTCGTTGTAGTACTAGCCCTCCCCCGTCGAGGGGGAGGGGATAATCGAAAGAGCCTGAACGGGCATGCTTCTTTCTTGACATACCCATATGCCGCTACCATAATTCCACTAACTCTTCAGATACGCTTCCGGGCCTTCTCCCACCCCCGGCCCGATTCACACCAGCTACCGCGGGAGGCTACGAATGACCACCGTCAAATATTCGCTGGACGAGTTCATCCATGATATGGAAGCCCTGCTCAGGGATCAGCCCGACCAGCACAGGATTTTCGATCAGGGTTCCTCCTACCTGGAAAAGCTGATTGCCAATCCCGCCGCCATTCCCGAGGAATACCTCGTTCCGGTGGGGAATGGCGCCCGCAGCAACCACGGTTCCTACGCCCTGTACCAGGGAGACGGCGGCTTGCTGATCACCTCGGTTGTATGGGGGCCAGGGGACCACGCGTCTCCGCACGACCACTGCACCTGGGGAATGATTGGTGTGATGGGCAACAACCTGACCGAAACTCGTTTCCGGCGGGTGGACGACCGCGAGGTGGAAGGCTACGCCAGGCTGGAGAAAGACCGCAGCGTGGAGTTCACATCGGGTGAAATAACCCTGCTGATTCCCGAGGTGGACGAGATTCACCAGATGGACAACTTCACCGACCGGCCCACCGTAGAAATCCACGTGTACGGGAACGACTTGCGGGGCCTGCCCCGGAGCCGCTACGACCTGGAGTCCGGCAGGATTATCCCCTTCGTAACCGAGAGATACGACAACTGCTAGGTGGTGTCGTCAGATTGGCTCGTCATGCTTGAAGCAGGAGTAATCTTGACTGCAGCCGGCGAGGTTCCCGCCTTCGCGGGAACGACGAAGACTAAAGCCGGCGAGGTTCCCGCCTTCGCGGGAACGACGAAGACCACGGCCGGCGAGGTTCCCGCCTTCGCGGGAACGACGAAGACCACAGCCGGCGAGGTTCCCGCCTTCGCGGGAACGACGGAGTGGTACGCTGGGAAGTTTCAGTCTTTGATTTGAAAACAGCACGGAGACTGGGGCCCAGCCATTGACCGCCAATGACCGAGGGGCGACTCTCTCATACCTTGTGGAGCCCAATAGGGCCCGATTCAGACAACAGACAAGAGGTGAACGTAAAATGGCCCGGGAAATATCCCCTGAAGCCCTGGCAAAACTCCTTGAAAGCAAGGACTCCTTCGCCCTCATTGACGTGCGGGAGGCGGGTGAATACAACAGCACACATATCCCTGAAGCAAGCCTCATTCCCCGCCGGGAGCTGGAGTTTCGCATAGCCGCGTCCGTTCCCCACAGGGAGGCCCAGGTGGTCATCTGCGATGACGACGGCCGCAGGGCAAGCCTGGCGGCCGCCACCCTGAAAAGGCTGGGGTACACCAATGTTTCGGCGCTGGACCGCGGCATTAACGGGTGGGCCAGCCTGGACTATCCCACCGAATGGGGGGTAAATGTCCCCAGCAAGGACTTCGGGGAGAAGATGGAGGTGGTCCACCACGTCCCCGAGATTGATGCCTCAGAACTCCACGAGCGCATTGAACGGGGCGACAAGCTCGTCATACTCGATACGCGCACGCCGGAGGAATATCGGAGGTTTTGCATCCCTGGCGGGCGCAGCGTGCCGGGAGGCGAACTGGCATTGCGAATCACGGATATTACCGCCGACCTGGACCCGGACACGACCGTAATCGTCAACTGCGCGGGGCGGACGCGGAGCATCATTGGCACGCGGGTCCTGCAGCGGATGGGGCAGCAGAACGTGCTTGGCCTGAAGAATGGCACCTCCGGTTGGGTGCTGGCCGGCTTCGAACTGGAGTCGGGAGCCGACCGGGTGACCCTGCCGCAGCCGTCGGCAGAGGGACTGGCCGCCGCGGAGGCCTATGCCGACCAGCTGGCGGCGGAGGACGGCGTTCGCTACCTGGACATCCCTTCCCTCCAGCAGATGATGGAACGCTCCGGGTCCGAGACCGTTTATCTCGTGGACGTGCGCACCACCGAAG
>JAPPJA010000199.1 GCA_028874675.1 Chloroflexota bacterium | reverse complement strand
GCGATGGGCTGGTCGATCTTGGCGGCGCTGCCCACGTGCAGTTGATCGTTCTCGGTATGACCGTCCCAGCCGCTCTTGTAGAGCTGAATGAAGCGGACTCCCCGCTCGACCATCCGCCGCGCCAGCAGGCACATCCGTCCGAACTTGGCCGTGTTGTCGGAATTCAGCCCGTACATCTGCCGCACGTGCTCGGGTTCGCTGGAGATGTCGATCAGCTCGGGGGCTGCCGTCTGCATGCGGAAGGCCAGCTCGTAGTTGGTCAGGCGGGCGGCCAGCCGGGAGTCGTCCTGCCGCTGCTGGTCCAGGTGCCTCTGGTTCCAGCGGCCCACCTGGTCCAGGATCTTTCGCTGGTTGCCGGGATCGATGGGGGGCGTCAGGTTTCGAAGGGGATTCCCCTCGGTCCGCATGAAGGTGCCCTGGTAGGCTGCGGGCAGGAACCCGGCTCCATAGACCGCCTTGGTGGAGACGCCGGCTCCCTCCGACATGGCCACGTAGGCCGGCAGGTTCTCGGTCTCGCTGCCCAGGCCGTAAACCACCCAGGCTCCCACGCTGGGATGCCCCAGCCGGACCGATCCCGTCAGCATGACGCTCATGGCGGGTCCGTGGATGAAGGAGTCGTGGTAGCAGGAACGGATCACCGCCAGGTCGTCGGCGTGTTGGCCCACCCGGCTGAACAAGTCGGAGATCTCCAGGCCCGATTGCCCATATTTCCGGAAGGTCCGCCGGGATCCCAGCAGCTTCATGTCCTCGACCTTGACGAACTGCAGGTCCAGGTCCTTGGTGACGAAGCTGGGCGGGATGGGCTGACCGTCAAGCCGGCTGAGCAGGGGCTTGGGGTCGAAGCTGTCCATCTGGCTGGGGCCGCCCTTCATGTACAGACAGATGACACTCTTGCCCTTGGCCGGGAAGTGCGGCGTCCGGGAAGCCAGTGGATTGACAGGGGCGGACGATCCCACGCTCCCCAGGGCCTGTTCACGATTCAGCAGGTAGCCCAGGGCCAAGCCTCCAAAGCCGAAGCCGGAGGTGGTCAGAAACTCCCTCCGCGACCTGACGGTCATTTGCCGGTTGCAGCAACTGTGATCCATTGGCATTGGTTCCTCGTACCCGACATGGTAACAGCCGGCGGCCGGGTTTAACAAGGACTGTCAGTCCACGTAGGAAAACTCGCTCAAGTTGAAGACGGCCAGGCACAACTGGGTGAGGGCCCGGGTGCGGGCCTGGCCCTTCCCGGCCAGCGAGTCGGGCTTTCCGGCCTTGACCTCCGAATCCGTCAGCGACTCCAGCAAGGTCCCGGCCTCTTCCTGCTCCCTGGCGGTGGGTTCCCGACCCAGGGCGACGCGCCAGGCCTGGCGGATCCAGCCGGACGGATTGTCCCCGACCTCGCGGACCAGGCGGTCGGCAAAGGCCTGGGCCTGGCTGAAGACCATCTTGTCGTTCAGGAAAAAGAGGGCCTGGGGAGGCACGGTAGTGACTTCGCGCACCGAACAGCTCACGGCCGGATCGGGCGTGTCGAAGGTCTCGAACATGGGGAAGCCGAAATTCCGCTGCACCAGGATGTAGACCGCCCGGCGATTCTGCTCCTCGGGGTCGGCGTAGACCCGGATCCAGTTCTTGCCCGAGAGGTCCCCTTCCTCCGGCGTCGGGCAAAAGGACCGCCCCCCCAGCTTCCGGTTGAGGGTTCCGGAGGCGGCGTGGAGGGCATCCCACAGGGCCTCGGCCTCCAGGCGGCGCCGGTTCATGCGCCACAGGTAGAGATTGTTGGGGTCGGCCAGGGCCGCGGCCGGGTCGGAGTATTGGCTGCTCCTCCGATAGGCCTGGGAGGCCATGATGAGACGGTGCATCGACTTGAGGCTCCAGCCCCTGCGCACCAGTTCGGTTGCCAGCCAGTCCAGCAGTTCCGGATGGCTGGGCTCGGCTCCCATGCGCCCGAAGTCGTTGGGAGTACTCACGATGCCCGATCCGAAATGCCACTGCCAGAGGCGGTTGGCCAGCACTCGAGCGGTCAGGGGATGGTCGGGGCGGCTCAGCCACAGGGCCAGCTTGGCCCGGGATCGGGGAAC
>JAPPJA010000570.1 GCA_028874675.1 Chloroflexota bacterium | reverse complement strand
ACGACGGCATTGCCAACATGCTGCTCACCATGCGGGCGGGCGTGGAGAAACTGGCCCAGGCAGAGAACGCCACCGCCGGCGAAGTGGCTGCCCAGGTGGCCGACGGCACCTTCTGGGAGGCCCGCGGCAACAGCGGCGTCATCTTGTCCCAGTTCTTCAAGGGGATTGCCCAGGGACTGGAAGGCGAGGAGGAATGCGGCGGCAGGGAATTGGCCCAGGCCTTTCGGTCCGCCACCGACGCGGCCTACAAGTCTGTCGGCAATCCGGTAGAAGGCACCATGCTGACGGTAATCCGCTACGTCGCCGAGGCCCTGGAGTCAGACCTGGAAAGTTCCGGCGACTCTGGCGACATTCTCTCCTTCTGGTACAAGGGCTATCAGGCCTCCAGGGATGCCCTGGACGCCACCCCTTCCATGCTGGCCAAGCTGAGGGAAGCCGGTGTTGTCGATGCCGGCGGCATGGGAATTGTGGTTATTCTGGGCGGGGCCTACCTCCACCTCACCGGCGAGAATGTGGAAGAGGCAGACCTGGAACTGGCCACCGCCGCCGGCCAGATCGATCCCTCGCAGCTGGGTTCGGTATCCGTAGAAAGCGATTTCCTGGACTCTTCCGTGGAGGCCGAGTGGGGCTACTGCACCCAGTTCCTCATCCAGGGCGAAAACCTGGACATTGATCGCGTGCGTTCTGAACTGGCCGAGAAGGCGGAATCCCTGGTAATTGTGGGGGATGATCGCTTCATAAAGGTCCACGTCCACATGGAGGACCCCGGCGTTGCCCTTACCTACGCCGTGGGCCTGGGTGAACTGGACCAGATCAAGATTGACAATATGAGCCTCCAGAACCAGGACTGGGCCTCCGGCCACCAGGAACGGAGCGAACCAAAGTCCGGTATTTCCCTGGTGGCGGTGGCTCCAGGAGACGGGCTGGCCCAGCTCTTCAAGGACACGGCCGGCGCCCAGGTGGTCAGTGGCGGACAGACCATGAATCCCAGCGTCGCCCAGCTGACGGGCGCCGCCGAACGCTCAGGCGCCCAGGATGTCATTCTTCTCCCCAACAACAAGAACGTTGCCATAACCGCAACCCAGGCCGCCGAAAGGGAAAACGACACCCAGAACCTTCACGTGGTAGCCACTTCCACCGTGTCCCAGGGCGTTGCGGCGGCCCTCGCCTTCAATGCCCAGGCCTCTGCCGAGCAAAACCTCGAGGCAATGCGCGAGGCGGTCGCGGCCGTGGTCTCCATAGAGGTGACCCGCTCCGTGCGTGACACCACTCTTGGCGGCGTTACGGTGGCCGAGGGGGACTTCATGGGCCTGGTTGACGGCGACCTTTCGGTGGTGGAAACCTCCGCGGAGGCCGCCCTGCTGTCTTCGCTGGCGGGCGTGAGCCTGGCCGACGACCACATAGTAACCATTTACTGGGGGACGGACACCGACCAGGAAACTTCCCAGGAGCTGGCCGGCGCCATAGAGGAGCAGGTCCCGGGCATTCAGGTTGATCTGTTTTACGGGGGTCAACCCCACTACCCATATTTTGCATCGGTGGAGTAAACACAATGGCAGTACGCATAGTTACCGACAGCACTTCCGACTTGCCGCCGGCGGTGGCCGAGGAATTGAACATTACCGTCGTACCTGCCAATGTGGTAATTGACGACGTAACCTACCGAGACGGCGTTGATATGACGTCCGACGAATTCTACGAACGCCTGGTCAACGGCCCCAGGCTCCCGACCACCTCCCAGCCCTCCGTTGGCACCTTCCAGGCGGCCTACCAGGAAATTCTAGGCCAGGGCGACGAGATTGTCTCAATTCACGTTTCCGGCAAGCTGAGCGGGACGGTCAACTCCGCCGAACAGGCCAGGGCCAGCATCGGCCCCGACACTCCGATAGAGGTTGTGGACTCGGGCGGCGCTTCCATTGCCCTGGCCCTCATAGTAGCGGCGGCTGCCGAGGCCGCACCCAGCTCGTCATCCCGCCAGGAGCTGGCCGACCAGGTTCGCCGGGACTTGTCCCGTACCTCCGCTGTCTTTTCCCTGGATACGCTGGAGTACCTGCAGAAGGGCGGC
>JAPPJA010000122.1 GCA_028874675.1 Chloroflexota bacterium | reverse complement strand
CGGTTCCCTCCTTCCCCAGTTCGTGGACATGGAGGTTTACCACGCCATGCTGGAGTCCATTGCCAGCGAACAGTCGGCCCGCATGGTAGCCATGCGCAATGCCACGGACAATGCCAAGTCGCTGGCGGAGGACCTGACCCTGGTGATGAACAAGCTTCGCCAGGACAGTATTACCAACGAGCTGCTGGATCTGGTCGGCGGCCAGATGGCCCTGGAGGGCTAAAGGCCAGAACCCGATTCCGGCCCAGACCGCACACCTTGAGACCTCGGGAGGTCACAACTATGCCCGGAAGAATTGTGCAGGTAATCGGTACCGTTGTGGACGTGGAGTTTCCGCCGGACCAGTTGCCCAACCTGTTTGACGCCCTGGAACTGGACAATAACGGTGAAAAGCTGGTGCTGGAAGTCCAGCAGCACATCGGCAACAACTGGGCCCGGTGCCTGGCCCTGGGTTCCACCGACGGCCTGGCCCGCGGTACCGAGGTTGCGGACACCGGCGACAAGGTCCTGGTCCCCGTGGGGCCGGAGACCCTGGGGCGGTTGTTTGACGTGACCGGCACTCCGCTGGACAACCTGGGCGTGGTGGAAGCCGGCCAGCGCTGGCCCATCCACCGTCCCGCTCCCGCCTTTGACGACCAGAACCCCGAGATTGAAATTCTGGAGACCGGCATCAAGGTATTCGACCTGATTACCCCCTTCCCCAAGGGCGGAAAGGTCGGGGCCTACGGCGGAGCCGGCGTGGGCAAGACGGTGATCATCCAGGAACTAATCCGCAACATCGGCGCGGTCCACCAGGGTGTGTCCGTATTCGCCGGCGTTGGCGAACGTTCCCGCGAAGGCAACGACCTTTGGCACGAAATGTCAGACTCCGGGGTGCTGGACAGTACGGTGCTGGTTTTCGGTCAGATGAACGAGACTCCGGGTGTTCGCGCCCGTATCGGTCTTACCGGCCTGACCATGGCAGAGTATTTCCGCGAAGAACAGCACCAGGACGTGCTGTTGTTCATTGACAACATTTACCGGTACATCCTGGCGGGAATGGAAGTGTCCGCGCTGCTGGGCCGCATGCCCTCGGCGGTGGGATACCAGCCCACCTTGAGCACCGAAATGGGCGCTCTCCAGGAACGGATTACCTCCACCAAGTCGGGTTCCATTACGTCCTTCCAGGCCATCTATGTGCCTGCCGACGACTACACCGACCCCGGAATCGTGACCACCTTCGGCCACCTGGACGCGGTGGTATCCCTGGAGCGCGCGCTGGCCGCCCAGGCCCTTTACCCGGCAGTTGACCCGCTGGCCTCCTTTGCCCGCATCCTTGAGCCTCGAATTGTAGGCGAGGAGCATTACAACGCTGCCCGCGGCGTGCAGCAGGTACTGCAGCGATACCGGGACCTGCAGGATATTATCGCCATTCTTGGAATCGAGGAACTCTCCGAGGAAGACCGGCAGGCGGTCTTCCGCGCCCGCAAAATTCAGCGGTTCCTCACCCAGCCCTTCTTCGTAGCGGAGGCCTTCACCAACCAGCCAGGCAAGTACGTACCCCTGCGGGAAACGGTGCGCGGCTTTGTGGAAATCCTGGAGGGCAAGCACGACGAGTTGCCGGAGCAGGCTTTCTACATGGTGGGCACCATTGACGAGGCCATCGAGAAGGCTGAACAGATGGCGGCTACTGCCTAGTGTTGGTGCGAGAAGCGTAAGGAGCGGTTAACACTATGGCCTCCATGCGACTGGAAATAATTACGGCGGAACGCGAGGTTTATGCCGACGACGTGGACATCGTTGTCGCGCCGGGTGTGGAAGGGCAGCTGGGAATTCTGCCCCACCACGCGCCGTTGATGACCGCCCTGCAGCCGGGAGAAATCCTGGTTCGCAAGGACGGGGAACCCTCCTATCTGGCGGTTTCAGGTGGATTCATGGAGGTCATGGCCAATCGGGTGACCATCCTGGCCGAGACCTGCGAATACACCGAGGAGATCAACGAAGAACGGGCCCAGACCGCCATGGAGCGGGCCCAGGAGCGCATTCGAAATCAGGGAAGCGAAGCGGAGCTGGCGGAGGCTTTGAGTTC
>JAPPJA010000366.1:827-2070 GCA_028874675.1 Chloroflexota bacterium | reverse complement strand
ACTCCACAGGTTAAGCGCGACGTCCTTTTCGTTTTCCTCGCGTGGCTTCTCCATGAACAACCGGTCGACCGTGCTGCCTGCGTTGTTGACCAGGACGTCCACGCTGCCGAATTCGGCTATAGACTCCTCCACCATTGCCTCAACCTGGCCCCGGTCGGTGACGTCCGTCTGGATAACTTTGGTCAGGCTTCCGGTATTCATCCGGGCAACCTCGGCTGCTACCGCTTCGCCCTGGGCCGGGGCCAGTTCTGCGATGGTGATATTGGCGCCCTCGGCGGCAAAGGAGTGTACGATGGCGCGGCCGATGTTGGAGCCACCACCGGTTACGATCACGTTCTTGCCCTCAAGACCCAGTTCCATGTTTGTTCTCCTTGAGAATCACTCGATACTTTCAGCCCGGTGAGTGAAGTGAGACGGTCGGGACCAACCCTCCTCGCGAGCAGGAGGCGGATCAGGGGCCCGGTATTCGGGGAACGCCCCCTAATCGCAGGCGCAGCAATCCCTTGATGTCTTCCACCGCAGTGTTCGTGATGTTGACGGTGCTGGTGGGGTCATCGTCCCATTTCACGGGAATGGACTTAATGCGGTAGCCTCGCTTGGCGGCGATAATCAGCAGTTCCGTGTCGAAGAACCAGTTATTGTTCTCAATGTAAGGGATAATGGCCCTGGCAGTTTGCCTGGTGAGGGCCTTAAATCCGCACTGAGCGTCAGGAAAGTCCGTGAAGAACATGGACTTGATGAGAAGGTTGTAGCTCCGGGAAATGAACTCCCGTTTCAAGGAACGGGTGACCTGTGAGTCGCGACTGAGGCGGCTCCCCGTCGCCACATGGAAACCGGACTCCAAGGCGCCTATGAGTTGGGGAAAGTGGACCAGATCGGTGGACAGGTCAACGTCCATATAGCTGACAATTTCTGCGTTGCTGTTCAGCCAGGCCGCCTTGAGGGCTCGGCCCCGGCCCTTCTGGGGCAGGGAAAAGTAGCTGACCCTTTCGTATTTGCGAGAGAGCGCTTCCGAAACTTCCCGGGTACCGTCAATTGAAGCATTGTCGGCAATGATGACATGCCAGAGGTTTGGTAAGTTGTCGGCCAGGAAGGCAGTAAGGCGGTCTATGCTTTCCGGCAGGGCCGCTTCCTCGTTGTAAACCGGCACCACCACATCCACGGAGGAAGACATCAGAATGGCCTCCAGTAAGGGGAGTTTCCGCCGCTGTGCCGGGACGCTGGCGCCATTTCTCCGGAGAAT
>JAPPJA010000366.1:0-817 GCA_028874675.1 Chloroflexota bacterium | reverse complement strand
GGACCGCAGGCATCAGTGTCGAAAGTGGCGAACGCCGGTGAAGACCATCGCGATGCCATGGTTGTTGGCGGCGGCAATGACCTCTTCGTCTCGAATCGAACCTCCCGGCTGGATTATGGCAGTAACGCCTGCCTCGGCAGCCAGTTCAATGTTGTCGGGGAAGGGGAAAAAGGCGTCCGAGGCCAATACGCACCTATTGGCCTTCTCGCCGGCAATCCTCTGGGACAGATGAACGCTGACCACCCGATTGGGCTGACCCGCTCCCATACCGACCAGGGTCCGGTTCCTGGCGAAAACTATGGCATTGGACTTGATGTGCTTGCAGGCCACCCAGGCGAAGGCCAGATCGTCCAGCTCGGCCTCGGTAGGAGTACGCTCGGTGGCCGTGCTCCAGTCGGCCGCGCTTTCTGAAATGGAATCGGGAGTCTGGATCAAAACGCCGCCACTGATGGGACGGATATCCAGGTTGATGCCGCCCAGCTCGGACCCTCCCGCATCCACCTCCAGCACCCGCAGGTTTCGTTTCTTCTGAAGAATCTCGAGGGCGGCGGGCTCATATCCCGGCGCCACCACGACTTCATAGAAAACGGGATTCATCGCCTCCGCGGCCTCTGGCGTGACGGTACGATTGAAGCCCACAATCCCGCCAAAGGCGGAGACCGTGTCCCCCTCGTAGGCCTGGAGATAGGCCTGGGCCAGCACGTCGTGGCTGGAAAGTCCGCAGGGGTTGGCATGCTTGATTACTGCCACCGTGGGTTCCGCAAAATCACTGGCGGTCCGCCACGCGGCGTCGGCATCCATCAGGTTGTTGTAGGAT
>JAPPJA010000473.1 GCA_028874675.1 Chloroflexota bacterium | reverse complement strand
GACGGACATTTTCCCTGAGCACTTAACCGGACATTTTCCCTGGACAACAACATAACTTTGGCTCAGTTTAGGGTCGTAACTAACAGGGGACAGCCAGAGAGACGTAGCGCTGGGGACCGGACTGTCAAGAGATACCATCCTGAAGTACCTGGCGGCGGCCGTAGAGGCCAGGGTGGAGCGAGAAGGGCCGCATCCCACCGAGGAACAACTGAGCCGATTGCTGGCCCTGAGTCGGTCGGGGCCTCGGCAGGCAGAGGCCCCCGCCAAGGAACTACTGGAGTCCTGGGCCGACCAGATCTACCGGTGGGTCACCGTTGACCGGCTGCAGGTGGCGCGTGTTCAGGAGTTGCTGGCCCAGCGGGGCTGTGACGTGTCCTACACTCCGCTGGGGAGCTTCCTGCAACGGAGGAACTGGCGGCGGCACAACCCCAGGACGGTGCGGATGGAGCAAAGCGGCTCTGGGAAAGTAGAGGAACTGGACTTCGGCCGCCTGGACTACATTGACGAGCAAGAATCAGGCCGCAGGCAGGCGGTGTGGGCGCTGTTGGTAGTGCTGGCCTACTCCCGGCACAGCTTCCGCCCACTTACGGCCAGAAGCTGGAGGACGTGATTGCCAGCCTAGAGGCGGTCTGGGCCTTCTTCGGCGGCATCCCCAAGTAGCTGGTCATCGACAACTTCCCCGCCGCGGTGGCCGGGTCCGAGGCCCTGCATCCCCGCCTCACTCGGGGCTTCCTGGATTACTTCCGGCGCAGAGGTTTCATCACCGGTGCCACCCGGGTGCTCCATCCCAAGGACAAGCCCATGGTGGAAAGGAGCCTCCAGTACGCCAAGGAACGCTTCGTCAAGGGCGGTCTATTCAAGGAGCTGGCCCACATCCGGGGTCGGGCCCGGCGCTGGTGTCGCCCCGTCGCCGGAATAAGCATCCACAGTACAACCCGCCGCCAGCCCCTGCAGGTCTTCCTGGACTGGGAGCACAGGCATTGCTCCCTTGGGACGGCGAGCCCTACCAGGTCACCCACTGGCTGACTGCCAAGGTTCACACCGATCACCACATGGCCTGCTAGTACGTCCTCTATTCAGTCCCGTCCACCCTTTGCCCGCCCGGGCAACAGGTGAAAGTGGACCAAGGCCCCAAGCTGGTTGGCATCTATCACCGAGGCCAGCTAATCAAGATCCACTTCGACCAGTCCAAGGGCGGCCGCTCCACCGACATCCAGGCCTGTACCACCAGCACCCCGGACCGGACCAAGCGCCGCGCAGGGGAGTTGGGACTGGACGTGGGCGAATTCGCTGATTGCCTATTCGATGGCCCTTTCCCTTGGTCCAGTATACGGCAGGGCCACAAGCTCCTGCGGCTGGGCGAACGCTACACTCCCCAGCGCCTGGACGCCGCCTGCCAAGGGGCCCTGGAGTTGGATCTCATCGATGTGGGTCGGGTGGAGAGCATCCTGGTCCAGGCCCTGGAGCATCAGGAAAGCCCAGAGCATCCGCCCCCCCTACCCGCGGGTCGCTTCGCCCATTGCGGCGATGTCTTCGCCCACGGCAAAGGTCAGCTGCACCATTCAACCAGGTCAACCGACTTAACCGAAGGACGTAAACCATGACCCGCGTCACCGAACTCAAACCCCTCCACGAGCGGCTCCAACTGGGACCCATGCCTGCCACTCTGCCCGAGCGCATCGCCCTGGCTCGCCGGGACCAGTTGGACTATTTTTCTTTCCTGGAGAACACCTCTCCGACGAGGTCAACCGACGCGCCGACCGGCGCATGGAACTGAGGGTCAGGGCCGCCGGATTGGAGGAGACCTGCCGGTTGGAGGACTTCGATTGGTCCGCGGTCATTACCCTGGACCGGAGGCTACTGGACGCCGTCTTCTCCCTGGAATTCTTGGCCAAGCACGAACACGTCCTGCTGGTGGGGCTGGTCGGTGTGGACAAGACCTTCCTGGCCCAGGGCCTGGGCTACACCGCCCTCCGGGCCGGTCACACTGTCCGCTTCCTCCACGCCCACGACTTTTTCTGGGCCATGGCCTAGTACTACAACGACGAGTTATGCTGGTAATATGAAGGGATGAAACAAATG
>JAPPJA010000282.1 GCA_028874675.1 Chloroflexota bacterium | reverse complement strand
GGGCGAGGCAGTTCTGGAGTTGCCTTTGAAGGCCGACTACGCTCTCATCAAGGTAGCCGCCGCCGACACGCTGGGCAACTCCATCTATGACGGTTCCGGCCGCAATTGGGCTCCGATAATGGCTATGGCCGCCAGGGTTACCATCGCCGAAGCCGGCAGTATTGTTGAGCCGGGGGAATTGGACCCGGAAGCGATCATTTCCCCTGGTATTTTCGTCAACAGGATCGTGGCGGCGGAATAATCTCCCTAACCCGCAGCAGGAACTGTTATGCCCCAGAAATTGGACGAACTCTCAATGGCGCTCCGGGTCGCATCGGAACTTCAGCCTGGGCAGGTGGTCGCCCTGGGGTCTGGGCTGCCTGCCAGGGTGGCTGAAGTAGCGCCGCCTCGCACTCCGTTGCAGCTGCTGTCCGACGGCGGCGCCCTGGGCTACTGCCCTTCTACCGCTGGCCTGGCCGCAGTCGGCCCTTCCCTCACCGGCCCCGATGGGGTACCGGTCGCTTTAGCGGAAGGTGGCTCCGTGGTAGGCATAGCAGACTGGGCTGCCATGCTGCGGGGTGGCCACGTGGACGTCGCGGTGGTGCAGCCGGCGCGGGTTACCGCTTCCGGAGACCTCATCGGGTGGACTACGGCGGCGACCCCTGGCCTTTTCGCTCCGGGCAGGACGGTGGACCTGGCTGCCGGCGCCAGGAAGGTCATTGCCATGCTGCCCCATACCGGCTCCGACGGTAGCCCTAACGTCCTCGCCGACTCCTCGCCCGTGGCTGATGGCAGGGAATGCGTCGAAATAATCGTCACGGATATAGCCGTAGTTCGCGTAGAAGAGGGAGGTCTTGTCCTGGCTGAAGTTGCCCCGGGCTGGAGTTACGACGACGTAGCGGCCCTTACCGGCGCTTCACTTTCCTGCGCTGACAATCTCAAGGAAATAGCGCCCAGCCTGGAAGCGTTGAATGCCGAGCCACCAGGCAAGGTATATCCCGACGCCCCCTCTGCCATCCGGGACATTGCCGATGGAGCAACCGTAATGATTGACGGTTTCGGCGGGCCCGGGGGGATGGCCCATTACCTGCTGGTTTCCCTTAGAGACCAGGGCACCAGGGGCCTAACCATCATAAGCAATACCATCGGCATCGCTCGGTCCGTGAACTTCGGGACCCCTCCCGGAAAACTGGCCATAGACCATTCCATACTGGTGGACAATGGCCAGGTGGCCAAAGCGATCGCCACCTATCCCGTTTCGCCGTCAATGTCCAATCCCAGTTCCTTCGAGCTGGCCTATCGCCGTGGGGAGGTGGAGCTTGAGCTTGTCCCCCAGGGCACCCTGGCCGAGCGGCTGCGGGCCGGCGGCGCAGGAATCTACGCCTTCTATACCCCCACCGGCGTGGGCACGCTGATTGCTGAAGGCAAGGAGTCCCGGGTGATTGACGGCAAGGAATACATTCTCGAGGAAGGCCTGAGGGCGGACTACTGCCTTATTCGTGGCCATAAGGCCGATACTATGGGCAATATCGTGTACAAGGGTACCTCCCGAAATTTCAACGCGGTCATGGCTCCTTCTGCGGGCATAACCATTGTGGAAGTGGACGAAGTCGTCGAACCGGGCCAACTGGATCCCGAGCTCATAGTGACCCCCGGCATCTACGTTGATCGACTGATTATCCGGCCACGCGACTTCTCCCCCTACGAATAACCCTACTATTCTTCAGATGGATGTGAGGGTATCCATGGCTCTTGACAAGGAACGACTGCCCAGGGAAGTGGTCGCTATGCGTGTTGCCAGGGAATTGCCCGACGGTGGTTTCGTCAACCTGGGCATTGGCATTCCCACGCTGGTTTCCAACTTCATACCCGATGGCAGTGTCGTCTTTTACCACAGCGAAAGTGGCGTTCTCAACTGCGGGCCGCTGGCGGAGGAGGACGAGCAGGACATTGACCTGATCAATGCCGGCGGGCAGTTCCTGCAGATGGTACCGGGGATGGCCTTCTTCAGTACCGTGGATGGCTTCGCGATGATCCGGGGTGGCCACGTTGACGTTACCGTTCTGGGCGCCCACCAGGTATCCGCCACCGGCGATCTGGCAAACTGG
>JAPPJA010000495.1 GCA_028874675.1 Chloroflexota bacterium | reverse complement strand
GCCTGGAACCAGCGCAGAGAGGAAGCCCTCAGGGAAGGTAAGGAGTTCAATGAATCACCGCCTGGCGAGTCCGAGAAATACCAGAGGCTGCCTTAACTCTTGCCTCCGGTCGGCGGCCGCATTGATGGCCCAAAAAGGGGCGCACTGCGGATTCTGATCCAGCCCCCTGCAGCAGTTAGACCACTGTCATATCTTCGATGGAAAAGAAGGGCTTTCCCCAGTCAGGGTCGGGTTCCCCGGTCAGCCTTCGGGTGTGGAGGCGACAGGCCCTCAGCCAAAGCTGCAGGACGTTGCTATTGATGATGGGCTGGGGCAGCCGACGACCGTAGGTAAGAAGAATCCACTGGGAGTGTCCGGTACCCAGGAATTCCTCCATGAAGGCCGTGGGTTCCGCTTCGGCGGCGCAGGCCTCCAGGATCTCATCAGGGGCCTCAGCGCACAGCATCTCCGGGTTTTCCGCCGCAAAATCGATGTAGTATTCTTCCCGCTCCCTGTCCATCAGTGGTTTTTCTCTTCCTCCGGATGTTGGGCCTTCAATATATTCCCTACGCCGCCTGAGCTGGTTACGGGGCGCTTGTTGCCCCTATTTGTGTGTCGGCGCGGTTTTAAGGGACAGACCAAAGCCACGACAAAGGGGCGGATTTACCACCCGCCCCTTCCTTTTGACCAGTTTCCCAGGCGATGGGAATGGCCAGCCCTGGCTAAAGGTTCATCTGGGGAACCATGTAACCGGTGACCTTGTTATAGATCTGGAACCGGCTCCGCTGGCTGTCCACCACCAACAGACGACCCTTGTCCGCGTCATACATCAGGCCGGTGGGCAGTGCAAACCGCCACTCAGATTCCATGTTCTGCAGGTTAACTTCCCGGCGGCGCTTCAGGTAGTCGGCGTTGGCGTCCACCGTCAGCTTGGCCCAGGCGGAAAGCTCCTGCGCATCGCCTATAAGGGTGATGATGAACGTCCCTTCCGCGTCGAAGATGTGGACGCGGCCGGGGTGCTGTCCATTGTGGCTCCAGTCGGCGATGTAAACATCGCCTTCGGGATCCACCGCAACGCTGGTGGGCAGGTGCAGCTGCCCGCGACCCGTGCCGGGGCTGCCGAAGCTGGCCAACCAGCGTCCATCCGAGGTGAACTTCTGGACGCGGTGGTTACGGTGGTCGGCCACATAAACGTTGCCGGCCTGGTCCACGGTAATGCCCCAGGGGGCGTTAAACTGGCCGTTGTCCGAGCCCTGGCTGCCCCAGGACGCTATGAACTTGCCATCGCTGCCGAATTTGCGGACCTGGTGGCTGCGGCCGTCGGTCACGTAGATATTGTCGTCAGCGTCAATGGCGATGCTGGCGGTGCCGTGTTCCTCGCCCTCGTCGGATCCCAGTGTACTCCAGCGGCTCAGGAAGTTGCCGTCCTGGTCATAAACGTTGATCTGATTCAGCCATTCGTCGGAAACATAGACCCGACCCTGGCTGTCCACCACGACGCCGGAACCCCAGATGAACTCCCCGTTTCCGTCCCCATACTTGGAGAACTCGCCGAGGAACTCTTCCTGTCCCCATTCCGCGCCGATGGTAATCTGGGAAACCCGGGCGCCGTAGCCGATGCGATTCCAGGAAACGTTGCTGATTCCCTCGCTGCCCCGGTTGACGACGTAAACGACGCCATTGGGACCCTGGGCGGCGGCAACGGGCTGGCTGAAACCCATGCCCGACTGGGCGCCGCGGCCCACGGAGTGGCTAAAATCGTAAGTGCGCCCGGCTGCTACTTGCGTTAGCATTGTGCACTCTCCCTATGTATGTTTGACAAAGTACATTCAGATGGGCCCGGTATGAATCTCTCGTGGTACCAACTCACCCCCAACCGGGTCAACCATCAATTCGAAAATCTCCAGAGTTGTTGCGCCCAGCAGAAATTGGTTTTCGGCTCCAAATATTACTGGACAGGGTAGGGAGCGACCTTCGATGGTTATGTACGCCATTCCAAAGTCATACTCCACCTTTCGGCCATCAGCGAGTGAATACCACCTTCGCTCTATGGGCAGTACGTTGAGTTGGGACATGGCAGATTCCGGAAAAATCGAGTGGGTTGAACC
>JAPPJA010000087.1 GCA_028874675.1 Chloroflexota bacterium | reverse complement strand
GCTCAAAGCGAACGGGTCGTTTCCTATCATTACAGCCTTGACTGAGTACTAGCTTCGAAACCATTATAGGCGGTAGCGCCACCGCCCGCCACCAAGCGACGATGACGAGAGCAGGTCGCTTCCCGTGGCTAAAACAGGACCCTGACTTACGACAGCGGCAGATGACTCGCCGCTACCGCGCCTTCTTCCCAAAACTATACCCCAGCCCAATTGCGGGTATAACCGAGAAAATCAGGGGCAGCCACCAGTCGCCGCGGCTTACGCCGCCGTAAATCAGGGCGGCGAGTACCAGGTCTGCGATTATGTTTATGACAAGGAGGCCGCGTACAATTTGAAGGCCGGCGGGTTTCAGGCCAGGTACGAAGGCCATCACCAGCAGGCCGATGGCCGCCATTGGATGTATGCCCATCAGGACAGCGCGTTCCCAGATTTCGCCGCCGTCGGCAAAGCCGCCCACCGCGCTGGTGAAACCGGCCAGGAGGAACTGGACGAGTGCAAGGACTATTATGAGAATGCGCATGTGGGACACACCTATGGGATAAACCACGGCGCCGGCCAATTCTCGATTAACCCGCGCCCGATGATCAGTTGACTACGCTTACCCTAGCTTGCCAAGTTAGCCGGTGTACTTTGCCGGCTGGAAAAATAGTCATAAATGGCAGTGCCGCCGATGGCAATGACTGTCAGTATCACGCCGGGAATCGCAAGTATGCCGCCGACCAGGGCAACTGCCTCAGGCTGAACGCTGCCCAGGGGAATTTCGGCCCCGCGAATGACAATGACAACGGCCAAAAAACACAGCCACGAAACTCCGAGGTAAAGGGAAATGCGTCGCGTTCTGCGATAAGACATGGTCACTCCCTCCAATGCTGAGTGGGTTTGATACCCGAAAAGGGAGAGATGTCTGCCCGGATGCCTAGCCCGCCGCCACCGCCAGTCCCAGGCTGCCCTTGATGGCGTCCACCTGGCGCTGGAATTCGCCATCGTCCAGCACAGGCTCAAGTTGGCCCAGGTCCACGCGGGGCAATATATCCACCCATGAAGTGCAGCCGCCGTATTCCTTGATGTAAGGAACGGTTACCGGCTGCTCCATCCGATAGACCCGCAACAGCAGAATTGACAGGGGCAGCATGGGTTTCCAGCGCAGGCGGGACTGGGCATACTCGTCGGTCCAGATATGAAACGGCCCCAGGTCGTCCACCCTGTCCTGGGCTTCCACTTCGATGATTTCTTCCGCCCTCGCCCAGTGAGTGAAGGTGATGGACTCTGACTTTGGAGTAGCCGAGAGCAACTGCTCCAGGGCTGGGCGGCTGGATGGCTTTAGCAGATCCTCACGCTGGTGCTCGTAAGTGGAATACAGCAGGAACTCCGGGTGAATTACCCTGAAGTCCTTACCGGACTCGTGGATGCCTCCTTTTCGCAGAAGCAGGATTTGCTCTCCCTGCGCCAAAGCCTCGACGGTTATGGCCCACTCCTTCAGGGCTATCTGGCAGCGGTCTGGCATCATGGCTTTCTCTCCCATATCGATTATACCAAGGCAACAATTGATAATAAATGCTAATGCAATCGACTCTGGATGATTTTTCGGAAAGTTCCTGTGATGACTATTCTACCTGAAGAGCTAAGAAAAGCTGCAACTATTCGATCCAGAAGAAGGGATTCCAGGCAATTTCCCACAGGTAGCCATCCGGGTCGGAAAAATAGCCGGAATAACCCCCCCAGAAGGTGTCCTGGGCTGGCTTGACCAGAGTGGCGCCGGCCGCAACGGCCACCTCCAGTAATTCATCCACTTCCTCTTTGGACCGGAGGTTATGGGCCAGGGTGACGCCCGAAAAGCCGCTCCCTTCGGTGGGAATGCCAACGTCGGCGGCCAGGGCATCCAGGGGGTACAGCGCCAGCCAGGTCCCCTTGTTCTGGAAGAAAGCTATGGATTCGGTATTTTCGTCATAAAGAGTCAGCCCCAGGCCGTCCCGGTAGAAGGCTACTGAGCGGGGCAGGTCGGAAACTCCCAGGGTAACGATGCTGATGCGTGGTTCCATGCAGTCCTGAATCCAGGTTGAAGTTGAGTCGCCAGGTATCTGACGCGGTGAC
>JAPPJA010000382.1 GCA_028874675.1 Chloroflexota bacterium | reverse complement strand
TTGTGGAGGAGGACCTAGGGGATCCCTTCCTGCGCTTCGTCCTCTTGCTGGCGGCGAAGCAAAACCTCTTTTTGGCAGAAGGAGACCAACTCTCCTTTGAGAGCTTTATTCCCTTTGAGGGGTTCAACACCACTCGGCGGGAGTTTACCTTTGACGCCGACCGGGTCAGCCCGGAACTGCCCCCGGACCCGCTGGCCGCGGCGGACAAAACCCTAGGGTGGGGGGACGTCCCTATTTCCTTGACATCTACTGCCGGCGAGGGCCCGGATCCCGCGTGGACCGGAAGACTAGTCGAAGCCATCCGCATCGTAATCACGGACGCGCGCAGGGGCCAAGCCGAACAGATCGACGAGGACGAGTGGGAGCGCTTGCCGCGAGCCGAGCGCGGGGACATTGTCCACTTCCTCCAAGACGCCGGGTACGAAGAGCCCGTAGACGCAGCGACCTACGCCTCCCTACCGCAGGAACGGCAGGGCCGCAAGGAGTACTACCGCCGCGAACGACCCCGGCTGGCCGAGGTCGAAGCCTGGGGCTGGGGCGACGACATTGGCCAGTCCATAGTCGAAGGCGGTGGCTCCATCAACTTCACCAACCCGATCACCATTCCGGGCATGCTCTTCGACGGCAACTACGGCACCTCTGTCAATGTCCCAACCATCTCTCCGCGCGAGCCAGGCCTGAACGTGCTGACCTTGGACTTAGGAGGATCGGTGTGGCTGGATCAGATTCTCGTCGTCGGTTCTACCCCCCCGCGCGGTTATGCGATCCGGGGATCTTCCGGCGAGCGCAATGCGCAGGGCAATCTCCAGTGGGAACCCATTACCTCCCTAGAGCGGGAGACCAATGTACACGGCGGCAATTTTCGCCTGTTAGTGGACCGCCTGGAACCAGCCCGCTCGATCTCTTTTGTCGAGATGGTCGCCCTGCCCATCCGGCTGAATGCTACAGAGTGGGTCGGCAGTATGTGGCCACGGCTGTTCAATATCATGCTTTTCTCCAAGGGACCGCCGGCCGCGGTGGTGCTGGAATCCGATCTGATCGAGCTACCCGGACTCTTCACCCTAGGCGCGGTGAACTGGGAGGCAGACGCGCCGCCGGGCTCCGAGGTGGAAATTCGCACCCGCAGCGGCGACCAACTCCTCGAGCGCATCCGCTATTTCGACAAGACCGGCAATGAGAAGACCGCTAAGGAATACGAAGAGACCGCCTCTTTCTTCAGGGGACCAAGCGATACCTCGCTGGTGGTCGGCCCAGGCTGGAGTCCTTGGAGCCAGAAGTACCGCACCCCAGGTGAAATCGCCACCTCGCCGGGGTTGCGCCGTTTTGTCCAGATCCAGGCCCGCCTCCTCAGCCACGACCGCCAAGCCGTACCCGCACTAAAAAAAATCACCGTGGACCTTCAGCCTCCCCTAGCGCAGAGCCTAGGAGCCGAGGTCTGGCCTGAGCGCACGGTCGCCGGCCTGCTGGACACCTTTGAGGTGTTTGTCCAGCCCCGGTTTCTGGAAACCCCCTTCAATCTCCGCAGCCTAGGCTTTGACGAGGTGCTGCTGCGCTCCGAGCCGGCGCTGGATCTGCGTCTGGTAGACGCAGCCTTGGGCACCCAAGAGGAATTAGCACAGGGGCAGCCAATCCTGCTCTTCGCTCGGCCACATGCCGAGGGATTGGAGAGCGCCGACGGCCAAGTTCTGCAGGTCCTCGACCAAGGCGACTCCCTGTGGGTACAATTTCCCCAAATCGTGCACAGCGCCGAGGGGCTAACCCGACTGTATTACCGTGCGGTGCATCCCGGGGAGGAAGTACCCACCAGTCTGGGCGGAGACCTGCTGACGGTACACAGCCACGCTCAGCTCCCACTCGAAGAGCGCGGTGCCGTGCGCTACTTCCGCAAGGTGCAGAGCGGAGAAGAGGTGAGGCTGGAAGAGGTGGGCCCAGATACCTATGAAGATTTGCCCGCCGCCGAGCAGGGACCGATCCGCTACTTCCGCAAGGTAGCGGGGGTGGGAGATCAGTCCCTGTTCAACGCCCAAGGGGATACTCTAAATGCCGCGCAGCACAGAGGCCTGAGACGAAACGAGCGCGGCTGGGTGGTGGGTAC
>JAPPJA010000511.1 GCA_028874675.1 Chloroflexota bacterium | reverse complement strand
CTGGGATTCAGCATACGAGGACAATAGGCGGCCAAAGACCGGGGCGGGCCCGCTGGCCGTGTCAAATAGACTGGCTCAAGAGTTCCCTTCGCCCTGACGGAGCCAGAAGCGTTGCCAGGAAAACTCGCCGATGCGAGACCCACGGGTTTAGAGACAGTTTTCAAGAGAAACAATTAAAGCGAAGCGGAAGTACCCCATGGAACGGGACCTGACTGAAACCACCATCGAAAGCGCCACCCACTATGAGGGCACGATCCTGCGGCTGCGCAAGGACCAGGTACGGATGCCCAACGGTCGCTTAACCGTGCGGGAGGTTGTGGAGCATTCGGATTCGGTGTGCATGGTGCCCATTGACAGCGAGGGAAACGTCCTGCTGGTCCGCCAGTACCGCAAGCCGACGGAATCTGCTTTGCTGGAGGTGCCCGCCGGCGGAATCGAGGAGGGTGAATCGCCGGAAGAAGCGGCCATGAGAGAGCTACAGGAAGAGGTCTCCCACATCGCCGAATCCCTGCGACCCCTGGCCGGCTTCTGGCTGGCGCCCGGGTGGTGCGACGAGTACATGTACGTTTTTCTGGCCACGGGGCTGCGACCGTCGGAGTTGGAGCAGGACTACGACGAAATGGTGGAAACCCGGCGGGTACCCCTATATGACACCCTGGAGCTGATCGAGAAAGGGGAAATACAGGACGCCAAGAGCATTGCCTCGTTGTTGCAGGCGATGCGGGTTGTTGGCGTCCCCGGTTCTGTGGATAATTAGGCGAGACACCCGGCGGGGCCAAACAGACCACCGCCGATTAGGAGTAAACGGTAGGAATATGCTTGAGCATGATGTCCTGGTAATTGGGGCCGGACTGGCGGGAATGAGAGCTGCCATCGCCGCCAGCGCAAACGGCGCCAACACTGCCATAATCAGCAAGGTTCATCCGGTACGCAGCCATTCCAACGCGGCCCAGGGCGGAATCAACGCGGCGTTGCTGGACCGGGGCGACGACTGGGAGGATCACGCCTACGACACCATCAAGGGCAGCGATTTCCTCGGAGACCAGGACGCCATCGAGATAATGTGCCGGTCTGCAGGCAGCGCCCTGATAGATATGGAACACATGGGGGTCACCTTCAACCGGGACGATGAGGGGAAGCTGGGAACCAGGGCCTTCGGAGGCCAGCGGCGGGCCCGCACCTTCTTTGTGGGCGACTTTACAGGGCAGGCGCTGCTCCACGTTATGTTTGAGCAGCTGATCAAGTCCCAGGTACGCAGCTACGAGGAATGGTTCGTCACTTCCCTGATCATAGAGGACGGGCAGGTGGGTGGCGTGATGGCCCTGGAGATCCGGACGGGCCAGCTTCATGCCATTCGCGCCAAAACTATCATCTTCTGCACCGGCGGCTGTGGCCGCATATTTGAGCCCTCAACCAACGCTTTGATCGTGACCGGCGACGGCATGGCCCTGGCCTATAACGCAGGGGCGGGCCTGATGGACATGGAGATGGTCCAGTACCATCCCACCACGCTGGCCGGAAGCGGCGTACTGCTATCGGAGGCGGCCCGGGGAGAAGGCGCGTACCTGAGGGACAAGAACGGCAACCGTTTCATGGAGAGGTACGCTCCCAACATGATGGAGCTGGCTTCCCGGGACGTAGTGTCCCGCGCCGAACAAACGGAAATCAATACCGGCAACGGGGTTAACGGGTGCGTCTTCCTGGACTGCACGCACCTGGGCGAAGCGTTGATCATGGAGAAGCTCAGCCAGATCCGGGAGATCGGTATTGACCTGGCCGGCGTGGATATGATCAAGGAGCCGGTGCCCATCCGACCCGGCATGCACTACATCATGGGCGGAATCAAGACCGATATTGACGGTCAGACCAGCATACCCGGGGTTTACGCGGCCGGCGAATGCGCCAACGTCAGCGTGCACGGCGGCAACCGCCTGGGTGCCAATTCCCTGCTGGACACCATCGTTTTCGGTGAGCGGTCCGGAAACCACGCCGCCGAAGCCTGCCGCAACCTGCCCTTCGTTGACTTCAACGAGGATGAGGTGGTCCCCAGGTACGACACGCCGGCGGTGCACACGTCGCCGTTGGACCAGGGCTG
>JAPPJA010000368.1 GCA_028874675.1 Chloroflexota bacterium | reverse complement strand
AATCTGCTGCCCATGAGACTCTCCTGGGTTGAGGTCGGGCCAGCGGCACTAGGCTGGCGGCGTTATTGTACCGCATTCGGGCAAAAATAAAAGCGGCCTCGGCACCGATTCGTCGCGGTGGAGCCGCTTCATTGGCGTTTTAGCCAATGGTTTTGCGTTGCCTACAATCGCCTGAGTTTCCTTGCTGCGCCATCACGCCCGCCCTGACTAACCTGTTGGTTTTGGTACTTTCCGGCGGTGACCTATTTTCCCACTCCGTCACCAGAGCAGTATCGTCGGCGCTGGGGCGTTTCACTTCCGTGTTCGGGATGGGAACGGGTGGGTCCACCCCGCTAGAACCACCAGGAAGTACATTCAACGGTGAAGAGTATGCACCATTTTTCACGATCTGGCAAGGGGGTATTGGCCATAGTTGGGGAACCCGGCGGTAGAAAGGGGTCCTTATGCTACAATATTGGCCTGCGGGAACCCTCTTCTTACGGGCCGTTAGCTCAGCTGGCAGAGCACCGGACTTTTAATCCGGGTGTCGTGGGTTCGATCCCCACACGGCCCACCACGCTGTACCGAATTCATAACACCCCCGTCCAGGGCCACTTCCGCCGTGTCCCCTCCCCCTATGGGACTGTCCTGGGGCGTGGGTATCGTATAGACGATGGTCGCCCTGCCGGGGACCACCTCCACTTCCTTGACGAAGGACCGGACGAAGGCTTTGGTCTCGGTCAGTTCGCTGGTCCTGAGAAACTCGCTCATGTCGGCGGCGAAGGCGGCCACCATATCGGCGCTGTCCAGCAGTTCCCGCCTTTCGGCCAGCACCGCCCTGGCTTCCTGGGCGGCGTCCTCCAACTGCCGCTGCCTTTCCCGGTGCTCCTTGATGCGGTCCGAGGCGTCGGCCATCTCGATGTCGGTGGTTTCCAAGAGTTGCCAGATGCGGGCCAGCCGCCGCTTCACGTCCTCCAGTTCGTGCTCGATGGCCTCCAGTCGATCCCGTTCCTCCCTGGCGACGCCGTCCATCTCCTCGTCCACCAGCTTGACCAGTTCCCGGATGTTGGACTCGGTGAGGATGTTGTCGCGGATGTTGGCGATGATGAGGTCCTCGAAGTTCCTGGCGTTGAGCCTGGGGCAATCGCAGGCGCCGCTGCCCTGCTTGAGCAGGGAGTGGCAGACGTAGTAGGTGTACTTGCCGCCCTTGGCCTCGGCGGCGGTCATGGCCTTGCCGCAGGCTTGGCAGCGGGCCAGGCCGCTGAGCAGGTAGGGGCTGGCGGCGCGGCGGGGGTTGGCCTGCTTGGGGGCGCGGGAGCCCAGCAGTTTTCTGACCTGCCTGAACTCCTCTCCGGTTACGATGGCGGGGAAGGCGTCCTCCACTCTTACCGGCTGCTGTCCGTCCCGGCTCCGCTGGCCCCAGATCAAAGTTCCGGTATAGGCTTCGTTGGAGAGCATGTTGTGGATGGTGGTCTTGATCCACTTCTTACCGTTGGAGTTGGGGATGCCCTCGTCGTTGAGGGTCTTGGTTACGTCGAGGACGCTCTTGCCGCTCAGCACCATCTCGAAGATGCGGCGGGCCACGGCGTCGTGGGGCGGGTCGAGTTCCAGCCTGGGACGCCTCTTGGCGCCGTCCTGGACGTGGACCTTGCGGTAGCCGTAGGGGGCGTTGGTGGAAACCCAGAAGCCCCGGGAGGCGGCCTCACGCATCCCCCTAACGACCTCTTGAGCTAAATTTTCGCTGTAATATTCGTCCACGCTCTCGATGATGCCCTCAAGCAGCCGGCCGGTGGCGTTGTCCTCGGCCTGCTCGGTGATGGACACCACGCGGATGCCCTTGCGCCGCAGCTGGGCCTTGAACGCCACGGCGTGCTCCCGCTTGCGGGTGAATCTCGAAAACTTCCAGACGAGAATCTCGCGGAATGGGGCTTCCGGCTTGGATCCCTCGTCGATCATCTTGCGGAACTGGGGCCGGTCGGCGATCCTGCCGCTCTCGGCCTCGTCCACGTACTCGCGGGCTATGGAATAGCCGTTGTTCTTGGCGTAGTCCCTGAGCGCCCGCAGTTGGGCGGCCACGGAGAGGTCCACGTCCTGGCGGTCGCTGGACACCCTCGCGTAGA
>JAPPJA010000078.1 GCA_028874675.1 Chloroflexota bacterium | reverse complement strand
ACTCGGGCCGGTCGTCCACAATGAACACCCGGTATCCCAGCATGTTGGCCAGGTCTGCCGTGGCCTTTCCCACGTGCCCGCCGCCGATGACAGCAAGGGTGGGCGGGGTGGTGAATCCTTCAACAAATACCTCAACACCTTCATCAGTGGAAAAGCTCTCCACCGAACCCACATCGGCAACCTGTCGAGCAGCTGCGACAGCCCGGTCGTCCAGTTCCTGGCTTCCCAGGGTACCTTCCACCGTGCCGTCCAGCAGGAGAAGCAGCTTGGCCCCCAGGTTGGTGTTGCCTTCGGGAACATTTACCACCGTGGCCAGCCCGACGGGATCGCCACCCTCGTAGGCCTTGATCAAGCGACTGCCTATATCCAGGAAGGAATCGGGCTCCCACATGGGTTCCAGGTAAAAGTACATCGTTCCGCCGCAAACCAGCCCGTCCCGGGCGGCGATATCCTCGTTCAGGAAATAGTCCTTGAACTCCGGACCGCTGTGGTTGCGCAGCATCTCCCTGGCTGCGTACCAAATGTCACCCTCAACGCAGCCGCCACCCAGCGTGCCGACGCCGGTCCCGTCCTGCCTCACAAGAAGCATGGAACCTGCCTTCTGGGGGGTGGAACCCTTGGTTCGGACCACCGTAGCCAGCACGCAGGGCTGCTGGTCTTGAAGCTGCCTTACAGTTTCCTGGATTACCTCTTTCATCTTCCACGCCTCAAGTGCGAAGTACACTTTCCCCGGGACTGAAGGTGGCGAATTCTCCCACCTTCCATGCCCAAGCTTAACAAATTATACCCCCCCGAACAAACAGTTCAAAGCAATGGCTAACAGTTCAGGGTTGATTTTCACGGAGGTCTGGAGGTGGCCTTTTCGACGCAGGCCGGAATAGAGCAAGGATGACAGAGAATACAGGTCAAGCGCACAGCAAGGAATCCCAGATACCGGCTCTCGCCGGTATGACGAGGCTGGCTGGGCCGGAAATCCCACCAAATCTGAATATTTTGTAATCGGGGATGCAAATGGCGTGAGCCAGGCGCCGCCGCTGAATAACCCCGTAACTCGCAGTGGTTCAGCTAGGAATTAAGGGCACATTCAGCTATAATATGTTAACTGTATGACAAAGGTTGCCATTACCTCAGTCGATCTCCGCAACTCCCGTCGCTACGTAGAGATTATGGAGTCCCTGGGCGCGGAAATCTCCCTTCTAACCCCTCCCGACGACAGGGCCGTCCACCAGATTCTCGACAACATCGGTGGCCTGATGCTGACCGGTGGCCCCGATGTGGACCCGGAACTATACGGCGCAACTGCGGACCCCGAGGCCAGCCTGGAGCTTTGCAGTCCCCTGGACGAACTGGAGCTGCGAATTCTGGACTATGCGCTGGACCACGACATGCCGGTGCTGGCCATATGCCGGGGGATGCAGCTGCTGAACGTAGCGTTTGGCGGGCAACTCATCCAGGACTTGCCCGGACACAAGGCGGTGAGAGACGACGGGAAGTGGCAGCCGGAGAAGCACCTCATTTATATGGCCCCGGGCGCCAAGTCGGCAGCCATCATTGGCAGCGCGGGCTTTTTCCGGGTTAACAGCCTGCACCACCAGGGACTGAGGGAAGCCCAGCGCTCCCCAAAGCTCATGACCAGCGCCTATTCGGTGGAAGACGGCCTGATAGAGGGTTTGGAGAGCCCGAACCACAGCTGGGTAATCGGGCTGCAGTGCCACCCGGAACGACAGGACGAGGTGCCCCGCAGTTTCGCCAACCTGTTCGCCGGCTTTTACGAGCGGGCAGAAATGTACCTGGCCGGCAAGGATACTTAGGGCCCTGCTCTTTCATCATTCGCTGGACCGGAATTCCAAGGAGCATCTGCTATGGTAACTTCAGCACCCGTACCACCGTCCGGTGGTATAAGGCCCATCCGCATCGAAGAGGAGATGCGGACTTCTTACCTCAGCTACGCCATGAGCGTCATTGTTTCGAGGGCGCTTCCCGACGTGCGGGACGGGCTGAAGCCGGTGCAGCGGCGCATTCTTTACGCCATGCACGATATGGGCATGCGCCCCAACCAGGCCCATAGAAAGAGCGCCCGTATCGTGGGCGAGGTATTGGGC
>JAPPJA010000049.1 GCA_028874675.1 Chloroflexota bacterium | reverse complement strand
GTCCAGGTTTTCACCACCAGGTCGTGGGCTTCCTCGAACCGTTCGCGGTTGTAAACGGGATTGGTGTTGGTGGCCCAGCTTTCGGTGCCGCCGCCGCGAACGAAGCCGGAAACCAGGCGGCCGCGGGAGATGCAGTCGATTTCGGCGAGTTCTTCGGCCAGGCGGAGGGGGTTGTCGTGAATGGGCAGGGGATTGCCCATTAGCACTATCTTGGGCTTCCTGGTGATTCGGGCCAGGATGGCGGCTTCCAGGTTCATGGCGGCGCCCAGGCTGGTGGGGGTGCTGTGATGCTCGTTGAGCATCATCCCATCGAAGCCAATTTCCTCGCAGTACTGCCATTCGTCCAGGTAGTAGTTGTACTGATCGGCCGCCACGGCGGGGTCGAAGTGGGAGTTGGAGAAGGTTACGCGGTGCGCCCCGCCAGGACTGTTTTTCACGTCATCTTCGGTGTAGTTGAAATAGGCGCGCTCGGTAAACCTCATCACAAACATGGGACGCCTCCTGGCTGGCGGGTTTCAGATTTGGGGTTAAGTTACTCCATACCTTTTCTTTCGTCAAACCCTGGCCTTGGCGCAGCGGGGGCTTTGGGGTTCCTCGGTGGGCAGGGCGCCGGAAGCGGCGTTCCCGGAAGATGGGACGTGGGGGACCGACGTCAAGAGTTCAGCCACTCTGAAGAGATGGGCAGAAACGGGTGTCGCCACTTCGACAGGAACCTGAGGCCACTGAATGCCGCGAGGTTCCCGCCTTCGCGGGAACGACGGTTAAATCCCAAGCCATCAGTGATGTGCCTTTAGACCATCATTACATTTGGCCTGAGGGGGTCGGCATGGCGGGAAGGGGGTGTTTCGTCTTGGCTGGCAGCCCGGAGCTTCAGGTCGCATTATTCCGGGGCGGTTTCCTCTATAATCCCCGCAACTGCTCAACCTTGTGCGAGGCTGGTGGACTATGGAAGTTACGCCCTTTGAGATAAGCATCCCCGAATCGACGCTGGAGGACCTGCGGGAGCGACTGGACCGGACGCGGTGGCCCGACGAAATGCCCGGTTCGGGCTGGACGTACGGTTCCAACCTGGCATACGTGAGGGAGTTGACGGAGTACTGGCGCCATGAGTTTGACTGGCGTAAGGAGGAGGCTTTCCTCAACACCTTTGACCACTTTCGCACCACGGTGGAGGGACTGGGGATTCACTTCATCCTCGCCAGGGGGAAGGGGCCCAATCCGCTGCCGCTGGTTTTGACGCACGGGTGGCCCAGTACCTTCTTTGAAATGGTGAAGGTGATACCGCGCCTGACCGACCCGGCCTCCTTTGGGGGAGATGCGGCGGACTCTTTTGACGTGGTAGTCCCGTCCATGCCGGGGTACGGGTTCTCCGACGCCACGCAGGAACCGGGGATGAGTCCGGCCAGGGTTGCCGACCTGTGGGCCAGGCTGATGACGGAGAACCTGGGGTACGACCGGTTCGTGGCCCAGGGCGGGGACTGGGGGGCCGGGGTGACGGCCCGCCTGGGTTATGCCTACCCGCAGCAGGTGGCTGGCATCCACGTTACCGCCGTGTCGGGGGCGGCAATGACCCCGGACCTGGGAGAGGGGTCGCGTCCGCTGTCGGAGCGGGAAAGGGAATTGATCGAGGAGCGGGCGCAGTGGCGGGAGGCCGAGGGCGGATACTCGCACATCCAGGGTACCAAGCCGCAGACACTTTCCTACGGGCTGAATGATTCTCCCACCGGGCTGGCGGCGTGGATTGTGGAGAAATTTCGGACGTGGAGCGACTGCGGGGGAGACGTCGAGTCGCGGTTCAGCAAGGACGAACTGCTGACCAACATTACGCTGTATTGGGCCACCAACACCATCGGTTCCTCGGTGCGGATCTACTACGAATCCCAGCACAACCCGTGGACCTTTGGGCCGGGCGAGCGGATTACCGCACCGACCGCGGTGGCCCTTTTCCCTGTGGACCTGAGCCATCCACCGAGGGAGTGGGCGGAGCGTTCTTACAACGTGCAGAGGTGGACGGAGATGCCCAGGGGCGGGCACTTTGCCGCGCTGGAGGAACCGGACCTGCTGGTGGAAGATATGCGGGAGTTTTTCCGGACGGTAAGGTAAGCG
>JAPPJA010000370.1 GCA_028874675.1 Chloroflexota bacterium | reverse complement strand
CGGAATACTTCGACCTGGCCCAGTCCTCCCAGCGCATGGGGAGGCAGCTGCGTCAAGCGGAACCGGGAGGCCGCGGACTGTCCGCCGGTGGCGACATTTCCTCCCCCCAGGTCGGGCCAGCCTACCTCGAAGCAGCCATAGCCGAAAACCGGAGGAAACGACAGGAACTGCTGCCCCACGTCGAGTACATCGTGGAGCAGGCAATCGCCAACGTTGCCCGGGAACAGGGACTGGAGACCCGCTGGCTGGGCATCTTTCCTCCGGTGGACACGACCTTCGGCGAGTCGCCCAATGTGCTGGTCCTCTCTCCCCGCGACCGCATCTATCGCCAGGACGGTTTCCTCCTGGACCCTACTCTCTCCAGTGAAATCAAAGAGAACCTGGAGACCATAGCCCTTGAGACCGAGGACTTGTCAGCCATTGTGGCTGGCACAGCCGGCCTGTCGGTCTATCCCAGTGTGGTTATCGACACCCTGGGCCTGCGGTATGCCCTGGAGGTTGCGGCCCACGAATGGCTGCACCACTGGCTCTTCTTCCGTCCCCTGGGTCGCAATTTCAACAAGAGCCCGGAGATGTTGACCCTGAACGAAACGGCTGCCACCATCGCCGGAGAGGAGCTGGGAGACCTGGCCTACACTTCCCTTACGGGGGACGAGGCGACTCGCCCCTGGGTGCGCGGCCGCCCGGACGGGTTCGATTTCGCTGCCGAGATGCGCCACACCCGCCTGCAAGCAGAGCAGCTCCTGGCCCGGGGGGATATCGAAGGGGCAGAGGCGTTCATGGAAGAACGGCGCCAGGTCTTCGTGGAGGCAGGCTACAACATTCGCAAGCTGAACCAGGCCTATTTTGCCTTCCACGGCTCCTATGCCACCAAACCGGGGTCAATCAGCCCCATCGGGGAACAGATGAGGGAAATCCGCCGCCGCAGCGGCTCCCTCGGAGAATTCCTCGACACCGTGGCCCAGTTCGGCAGCTATCCGAAATACCTGGAATACTGGGAGAACCTGGATACGGGTACCAAGTCCCTGGGGCCAGGCCAGTTGACCGACGGCCCGGCAAAGTAACTCTCCCTAATCCGAAGAGCGTGCGCAAGGCCACGGCGGGCCCTGTCAGTTTGCGCTTTCCAGCAGGGCATCCCCAGACGCGAATCCCACCGCCTTTACCCCTGCCATTCCTGATATGAACTGATGCTGACCTCATCCGGTCAAGGGAGAGGAAACCCTTGAGGCGGCTTCCAATCCCCGTCCCATCGCCTCAAGGCACTTGTGTCACCGGGTCAACCCTTCAATTTGCCGGAGGTAACGCTGCGATTCAGGTGGTTTGTGGCAGGCAGGGGCGGGTTTGATACCGGCCCTGAGAGAAATTCAACCATTCTGCCTTTGCGATACCACTTGAAACAGAACGCTTCCATTGCCGCAAAAAACCTTATCCCGACACAGCCAATCTGCTAAAGTATTGAGACCGACAGACTTGGCATCCGGATAAACGGGCGGTCAGTTTCCACAGCTGCCAAATTGACCTCCCTGGCCGGTATTGGCAGGACTAACTGCCTTGTTTGTTGCCAATCCCGCACCAGGATTTTTCCTTGGACAACACTCCCCCTTCAGCACATCGCTACCGGCCATTTCCCAGGCTGTTTTACGGCTGGTGGATTGTGCTGGTAAGCCTGATTACCGACGGAGTCAAGCAGGGCAGCTTCAACCGGGGCTTCACCGTTTACATCCTTCCCATCCAGAACAGCCTGGGCCTGAGCGCGGCGGCCATCGGGTGGGCCGACACTCTGGGGCGGCTCATGGGCGGCATCCAGGGTCCGGTCATGGGCTACATGACGGACAAGGTGGGGCCCGGTCCCATGCTGGCCTTTGGGGGAATCACCTCGGGCCTGGGATTCATCCTGCTGTCCTACACCCACAACTATTTCTTCTTTCTGCTGGTGTTTGTGGGCCTGATGTCCGTGGGCTTCCGGTCGGGTTACAACAACGCTTCCATTGCGGCCATCAACAACTGGTTCCGGCGGCGGCGGGGGCTGGCCATGTCGCTGGTGTCCATGGGGCACGGGTTTGGCGGCGCCATTGCGCCGGTGGCCGGCTGGCTGGTTCTCACCTA
>JAPPJA010000383.1 GCA_028874675.1 Chloroflexota bacterium | reverse complement strand
ATTCCTCTCCTTCAGTTCAATCTATAGCAAAATTATGTCGGTTGCCAGGCCTCTGGTGGGGGATTGAAACTCCCTGAAGATGGCCTGGCCGGCACAAAGTTATCCTATGGAAATTCCAGGTCAAGACTGATGTCCAGGGCCTGGGTAGAGTGGGTCAGGCCACCGATGGAAATCAGGTGAACCCCCGTTTCCGCCACCGCCCGAACTGTGTCCATATTGATTCCCCCCGAGGCTTCCACCACGGCCCTGTCGCCGATAATGTCCATAGCCTCCTGCATCAGGGGAACGGGCATGTTGTCCAGCATTATTATGTGGGCTCCGGCATCGAGGGCTTCCCGAACACCATCCAGCGACTCCACCTCCACTTCCACCTTGATGGTGTGGGAGGCCCTTTCCAGGGCCAACTGGACAACTTCTCCCAGACCCAGTTCGCGGGACGCCAGGGCCTCAATATGATTGTCCTTTATCAATATACCATCAGCGAGGTTCAGGCGGTGGTTGTGACCGCCCCCCATGCGCACGGAGTACTTGTCCAGGTAACGATGCCCGGGCGCCGTCTTGCGGGTATCTACGATGCGGGCGCGGCACCCGTCGATGGCTCGCACGTACCGGCTGGTGTCGCTGGCAATACCGCTCATGCGCTGCATAAAGTTAAGTGCAATACGTTCCGCCCGCAGTATGCTGCCCGCGGAGCCCTGTACCCGAGCGATATCGGAACCTGGCGCTAGCTCGTCCCCATCAACCAGGATGGGATCATAGTCCAGGTCGGAGTCCACCCGGCGAAATACGGCCGCAGCCACATCCTGACCGGCCAGCATTCCCACTGCCTTGGCGCGCAGCATCCCCTGTCCGACGATTTCCGGGGGGATCAGCAGTCCGGTAGTCGGGTCGTTGAAGGTCTCGTCCTCGGAGAGGGCAGCGTCTATCAGGCTGAATACTTCCGGAGGAAGCTGGCTCATGGTTATACCTCCTCTTGGGTGAGCGCAACGTGCTTCTCCCACTCCGGCCTCGTTTCCGGAAAATCCTGCCGGAAATGGGAACCACGACTTTCCTGGCGCACCAGGGCTGATTCCACCATAAGCCGGGCCAGCAGTACCATGTTGCTAAGTTCCCAGGAAGCGCGGTCATCAGGAGCCGGCATCATGCGCTTCCACAGGTTCAGGATGCGGGCAGTGAGCAGCAATCGGGACCCGTTACGGTTGATGCCCACGTTGCGCCAGCACAGGTCCTGCAGGTTTTCCAGGCTCGGGGAAGGCATGGTGGCGCAGACCGGGTTCCTGTCGGGCACCCGCCGAAGCAGCACGCCCTCATCGTCACGCAAGTTAGCTTCAGGAGCCTGACCCAGGCTGCAGTCCACCAGTCTCCTGGCAAACACCAGCGTGTCCAGCAGTGAATTGCTGGCCAGCCGATTGGCACCATGCACTGCGGAGCAGGCAGCCTCGCCGCAGGCATAGAGACCGGGGACAGTGGTGCGCCCCCAGGTGTCTATCTGAATGCCTCCCATCATATAGTGGGCGGCAGGGGCAACGGGAGCGGGTTCCCGGGTTATGTCAATTCCCCGGTCCAGGCAAAAGTGGTAAATGGTGGGAAACCTGCTCTGAATTACCTCGCTGGGGAGATGGGATACATCCAGGAACACCGACTCGCTATCCGTCTTTTCCATCTCGGTGGCAATGGCGCGGGAGACAACGTCTCGGGGGGCCAGGTCTGCCAGCGGATGGTAATCGGACATAAAGGCGCGACCATCTTTGTCCCTGAGGACCGCGCCCTCTCCCCGCATGGCCTCGGAGAGCAGGAAAGTCGGGGCGCACTTCAGCCGCAGCGCGGTGGGGTGGAACTGGTAGAATTCCATGTCCATCACCCGCGCTCCGGCTCGAAATGCCAGCGCCGCGCCATCCCCAGTGGCCACCTCGGGGTTGGTGGTGTACTTGAAGAGTTGGCCTGCCCCACCCGTGCCAATCACGATATGGCGGCCCCGAAAAGTCTCCTGAACGCCGGTTTCGCAATTCAGGGTCTCTACTGCCACCGCCCGTCCGTTTTCAACAACGATGCCGGTAGCAAGGGTGTAATCGAGGACATCAATATCCGACTCGGCAACGCGGGACACCAGGGCCAGTTCTATGT
>JAPPJA010000318.1 GCA_028874675.1 Chloroflexota bacterium | reverse complement strand
CCTGCCAGGGTTTCGGCCTCAGGCACGTTGGGAGTGACCAGGGCCGCCAGGGGCTCCAGACTGTTGCGGACAGAATCCACAGCTTCCTGCTGAAGCAGTGGGTCCCCGCTCTTGGCGACCATTACCGGATCCACAACCAGTTCTTCGATCCTGTGCCGCTGGATCTCCGCGGCAACCGCTCGAACGATTGAGGAACTGGATAGCATGCCGGTCTTGGCGGCATCAATGCCAATATCAGTGACAACCGCGTCAATCTGGGCGGCGATAAGGTCAGTGGGCAGCTCGTGGACGGCGGTAACGGCCACCGTATTCTGGGCGGTAATCGCGGTAAGCGTCGAGGCGCCATAAACGCCCAGGGCGGAAAAGGTCTTGAGGTCCGCCTGGATTCCCGCCCCGCCGCCGGAATCGGAGCCCGCTATTGTCATTGCTACCGGCACTTGTCTTGCAACCATGCTCAAAAGACCAATATTAATATGGAATTAGGGGGACACAAGAGGAAAAGGCAAACAGGCAGCATCTCCCGGGAAGAGGCCGAATTGCTCGCAGACTTGCGCGGAACGGCGACCGTCGGGGGGTCAGTCTTCCTCCCGGTCGGGAAGTTGCCACTCCGTATCGGGCGCATCGGCATAGGCAAGTTCCCCGTCATCTTCGTCATCGTCAGGATCCGCCAATTGACTGAGGGCAATGGCGGGAAGGGTTTCAATGTGCATCCCGACGCGATGGCTCATTTCCAGGGAAAGCCTGGCAACGGCGTCGTTGTCATCCGCCTCCGCCAGCATGACAAAGTCAAACCGGCCAAGCACGGCGTATTGGGTCAATATTTCGGCCCCGTCACAATCGCAGTCCCTGGCGGCTTCAACCACCAGGTCCGGATTGTCGCGAAGACGCCTTTGACCATTCTCCGTTATGTTGCCCATCAGGAAATACAGCGGCATATACCCTCGCTCCCTCCCGCATCCGTGCGAGCCTACTTTGGCCGCAACGCGCTACAGTATAGCATTATGTCGCCTTGCCAACATAGGTGTCGTCTTTCCAATACAGGTGATTTAGATACAGGTGATTTAGAGGCCTCCTCTTTCCGGAGGCCGTTCCCGTACGGCAGGCCAATCCCCTTCCGGGGCCTCCGCGGGAAACCCGAACAGAAAATACCTTGAATGGGCATTGACATTGGGAGAACAGATTGGTAGAGTATCGAATTACGTTGAAAGGTACCCCGGAATAGCGGAACGTAAGGAAGGCCTGCGAATGCCTACTGTCAACCAACTGGTCAGGAAAGGAAGAAAGCCGGTCCGGAAAGGAACCAAGGCGCCGGCGCTGCACTGGGTGCAGAACTCCCTTCGCAACCGAGTCAAGTGGGGCGATGGATGTCCGCAGCGGCGCGGAGTCTGCATACAGGTCCGCACCATGACGCCCAAGAAGCCCAATTCCGCCCTCCGCAAGATAGCCAGGGTCCGCCTTACCAACGGCGTTGAAGTAACCGCCTATATTGGAGGCGAAGGGCATAACCTGCAGGAACACTCGGTTGTGCTGGTTCGTGGCGGCAGGGTTAAGGACCTTCCCGGCGTACGTTACCACGTGGTGCGCAGCGCCCTGGACACCGAAGGCGTACAGAACCGGCGGCGAGGCCGCAGCAAGTACGGCGCTACCAAGCCCTAGCTATTTCTCTCCAAGCATATGGCCGGAACCAGCCACTAGCCTGTTCCGGTCGTAGTTTTAGGCAGACCCTCGGAGTTCACTTTTTGGACAGGGGGACTATCGGTTACCTGTCCGAGAGTGATACTTTTTTGTTGAAAAGACGGCGTTAAAGCGACAACAGGGTTCGAGAGCTATGTCACGAAGAAGAAGAGCGGTACCCCGGGTAATACCTGAGGATTCAAAGTATCAAAGCGTTCCCCTGGCCCGGTTCATCAACCGGGTGATGACTCGTGGTAAGAAGAGCACAGCGCAGCGCGTAGTTTACGGCGCCCTCGAGTTGGTGCAGGAAGAGTCGCGGCGGGACCCTATGGAGATCTTTGAGCAGGCGCTCAAGAACGCCACCCCATTGGTAGAAGTTAAACCCCGCCGAATAGGCGGGGCAACTTATCAGGTGCCCACCGAACTGAGAGCCAATCGCAGCGAGGCCTTGGCC
>JAPPJA010000428.1 GCA_028874675.1 Chloroflexota bacterium | reverse complement strand
GGTTTGACATAAAATTTTGCATTTATTTTTGGACTCTGCTTCCGGTATTCGTGATTGTGAATCTCACCGCCTTTGTTAAAGCGGTAGGAGACCTGTCGGTAATTCAACGCGCCTCCTACAGAAGTCAATCGGCCGTTGATTTCCGCAGCGTGCAGGGAGGCCTGAACGTTTACGGCGTGGGCACCATGGTTTCCGGCCTGCTGGGAACTTTGCCCGTAGCCGCTCCATGGGCGGTCACTGTTGTTTACATAGGGTTCACCGGCGTCGCAAGCAGAAGCGTTGGGATATACCTGGGGCTTTTGACCATGGCATCAGCGACATTTTCCAAGTTGCTCGCCGTATTGGTAGCAATACCCAGCCCGGTGGTTGGCGCGGTCTATGTTGTCATTTTCGGTATGCTATTTGTTGAGGGGGCAAAAACTGTCTTCACAGGACCTGTCGACCACAGAAGAGCTGCAATCACCGGCGTTTCCATGGTTTTGGGGCTTTCCGCGGGAGCTTTAAGCGGACTCTTCGACGGGACCGCCAGCCTCCTGGTGGGCAATACTATTGTGACCGGCGGCATGGCGGCCATAGGCATGACAGCATTGACCGAATTATCGGGAATCCGCACCCGTAAGCTGAGAACTGACTTGTCCCAGTCTTCTCTGCCGGTCGTTGATGATTTTCTCAGCCAGTTCGCCGACGCAAATTCCTGGACGGATGAGGGGAAAAACCGGCTCCGCCTGGTGGGAGAAGAGGTGATGCTGAACTTGCTTGAAGCGGAAAACTCTGAACGGGAGGAGCGAAAGCGCAGTTTGGTCGCCACGGTTCGCCCCCAAGGCGGTTCGGTCGAGCTTGAAATTGTGGTCGCTTCAGACGACGCCTTTCAGGGCAATATCGAGAACCGCATTGCCTATTTGGGACAGGACGAGGCGCTGGAGGAGGAACAGCAATTATCCGTGCGCATCCTGCGCCACTACGCCTCATTAGTGCATCACCGCAAGTATTATGGAATAGACATTGTCAGTTGCCACGTGGAAAAGTAACACGGCAGGGATTGGGCCGCCTGGGGTAGATTACGTTTGGGAGCAGAACCCCTCGTCAGGGCTTAGCCCACCGGTTCTCTCCTCGAAAAGGCGATGACGGAAGCTAGATAGTTTCCGAGGCAATTTTAGCGGCGCTTCGGCCACCTACACTCCCCGGTCAGCAGTATGTGAGTCCAGCCCAGGGGTAATGTTGCTGTTCGCTGGTCCGGTCACGGATGTCGTCCTGTCGGTGATTTTGCGGGTTCGCCTGGTGCAGGTGTGCCACAATCTCGGCGACCCAGCCACGATGGAGAGGAAGGGCGGGTGTGGGGAGATGCGGGCTGCACTGGGGTGGGTGGAGAGAAACCGGCCTCAAAGCAGGTCAGAATCCCCTGCTTCAGGACCTGAAAGCTGCCTGAGCTCTCCAAACCTCCCAATTCTTAGAGAAAGGGAACTTGGTCAGAGGTTCCTCAGGCCCAGGGTTCCTGAGTCTGCCCAGCCTGGTGGACCGCGAGGGCCGGTACCCCAGTTGCCAGGCCGGCCACAGGATGCCGGCCGGCAAAGATTTCATCCGGATCCGCGGCGGGCCGGCTTTCCTGTCTCAACAGCCCATTTTCTCCGTTCCCCCCGTTGGGGATGCAAGAAGTCAGGCCTTTCCGGTTTACCCAGCCCAGCGCTGGGCGCCCCGGACCTGGGGACGTTCAGTTGGTTGCCAACTGGCGCAGCCTCGGATCCAGGGTATCCCGGAGCCAGTCGCCGAAGAGATTCAGGGACATGACTGTCAGGAGAATGGCCAGCCCGGGCATGGTTGAAATCCACCAGGCCCCGGCCAGGAAGTCCCTGCCCTCCGCTACCATGGAACCCCAGGCAGGGGTAGGCGGCGGCACCCCGGCTCCCAGGAAGCTCAGCGTGGATTCCACCAGGATTACAAACCCCACTTGCAGGGTTGCCAGCACGATGAGCGTGTTAATTACCCCCGGCAGAATGTGGACGAAAAGTATCCTGGGAATGGAAGCTCCAGCCACCTTGGCCAGGGCCACATAGTCCAGGGTCTTCAGTTGCAGCACCTCTCCCCGGACGAGCCGGGCGAAGCGCACCCAGAAGAAGCTGGCCAGCACCAGGATAATCAGGCCGGTCTGGC